>NZ_JBIBHN010000003.1:290293-466485 GCF_042957035.1 Streptomyces sp. NPDC008137
CGTGGGCCGGGGCGTCCCCGTGGGCCGGAACGGCCTCCAGGGCAAGGACGCTTCCGAGGGCCGGGGCGCCCCCGTGGATCGGCACGCCCTCCAGGGCATGGATGCCTCCGGGGGCCGGGGCGTCCCCGTGGGCAGGAACGGCCTCCAGGGCATGGATGCCTCCGGGGGCCGGGGCGTCCCCGTGGGCAGGAACGGCCTCCAGGGCAAGGACGCTTCCGAGGGCCGGGACGCCCCCGAGGGCCGGCACACCACCCAGGGCCGGCAATCCCTCCAGGACCGGCAACCCCTCCAAGACCGGCAAACCGGCCCCGCGGCACCGGCCGCCACCTTCGCGGCGGACATCGGCGGCACCTGGGTGCGGATGCGCGTCGGCGGGGCTGACGCGCCGGTGGAACGAGCGCCCTCGCCCAGCCGTCTGCGCCACCCGGACCGCTCCACGGCCCGGCTGCGGGCGGACATGGTCGCGCTGCTCGGCGACCGGGTCCCGGCCGGTGCCCGGGCCGCCCTCTCCTTCGGCGCGGCCATCGACCATCTGACCGGCACCGTCTACGGATCGGCCCCGCTGTGGGGGGACGAGGCCGCCCCGTACGACCTCGCCGCCGACCTGCGAAGGCGCCGGCCCGACGTCACCTGGCACCTCGTCAACGACGTCACCGCCGCGCTGCTGGACTTCGCCGCCGTGCACGCACGGCCCGGTACCCGCCGGGTCGCCTATCTGACCGTCAGCAGCGGCATCGCGCTGCGCGTCGCGGACCTGGAGCGGACCAGGATCCCGGTCGACGCATGGGGACTGCAGGGAGAGGTCGGCCACCTGCCGGTCCCGCTCACCGACCCCGGCGCGGACGTCCTCGCGGGGCTGCCCTGCGAGTGCGGCGCGACGGACCATCTCGCCTCGGTCGCCTCCGGGCCGGGCCTCGTCCGCGCGGCCCGGCGGCTCGGACTCCCCGACGCCCCGCAGGTCGCCGACTGGCTCCCCGGTGCCCTCGCCTCGGACGACCCCGGCGCGCGCCGGCTGCTGGAGCTGTGCGCCGCCCCAGTGGCCCAGCTGCTGCGCACCCTGTGGTGCCTCGACCCGCACCTCGACCTGATCGGGATCGGCGGGGGAGTGGCCGAGGGACTCGGCGCCCCCTACGCGGCCGAGATCCGCCGCCGGCTCTCCATCGCCACCTCCTACGCCGACCGGGGGCGCGACGACGCCTGGCTCGACGACCGGCTCGTGTTCTGCGGACCGGGTCAGGTGGACGCGCTGCGCGGCGTGCGACGCGTCGGCGACTGGATTCCGGGGGTCAGCCGATGAGCGCCGCAGGTCAGCCGATGAACCCCGCAGGTCAGCCGATGAGCGGCCCGGGGCAGCCGATGAACCCCGCAGGTCAGCCGATGAGCGGCCCGGGGCAGCCGATGAACGCCGCGGACCGGCCGGGGACCGGCGCCACCCACCGCGCCCTGGTCCGCCGGGCGGCAGACCGTTCGGGCCGCACCCTGGTCGACGTGGCCGAGGTGCGCACACCCCGGCTCGACCCGGGCGACATGCTGCTGGCGCCGACGGCCGTGGGCATCTGCGGCACCGACTGGCAGATCCTGCGGGGCCTGCGGGACGACCCCAGCCCCGTCCTCGGACACGAGGGCGTCGGGTACGTGGTCGAGCCCGGGGAGTCCGGGCTGCCGGCCGGTACGCCGGTCACCGTGAACCCCACGCATCCGCACGACGAGTCCTTCCTGCTCGGCCACAACCTCCCCGGCCTGTGGGCGGAGCGCACCCGCGTCCCCGCCACGGCCGTACGCGCCGGACTGGTCGTCCCGGTGCCCGCCGACGCCGCGCGACCGCGCGTCGCCGCGCTCGCGGAACCGCTCGCCTCCGCCCTGTACGGCGCCCGGATCGCACGTCACACCCTGACCCCGGCGGCCCTGGTCGTCTGGGGAGACGGCATCGTGGGGCGCCTCGCACGCGACCTGTGGCTGTCGGAGCGGCCCGGACTGCACACCCTCCTCGTGGGGCACGGCGACGACGCCACCGACCCGCACGCCGCCGGCCTTCCCGGGCTGCTCGCGGGCCTGCCCTCGCCGGTCGTCGCCGTGATCGCCACACCGCGCACCGGCACGCGGGAGGCGCTGACCGCCCTGGACCGGTACGTGCCGGGCACGCTCCTGGTCGACCTGCACGCCGGCGTGCCCTCGGGGGCAGTCCCCCTGACGGCCGGTGACATCGACGCCGCCACGATCCGCGCGGCCAACTGCGGCGGCACACCCTGGCCTCCGAAGGTCGAGGAGCTCACCCGCCCGCACGGCAGGCTCCTGCTCTGCGGTCACCGGGGTGTCTCCGGCGGCCATCTGCGGGAGGCCGTCGACCTGCTGCGCACCACCCCGGCCCTCGGCGAGGAGGTGCTCACCCACCAGGTCGGCCTGGAGGAGGCCGCCGACCTCGTCAACACCGTGCTGACGACGTCCACGCGCGGGGCAGGCGGGCGCCGGGTGCTCAAGGCCGCCGTGCGCATCGGGAGCGGGTCATGACCGCGCCGGTCGCCGTCGCCGCGCCGCAGTGGCGGATCGGCACCGACCGCCGGGCGGCGGCACGGGCCGCCGCCGCGGCCGGGGCCGACCGACTGCACCTGGACTACGGCGGCGCCCACCGCGGGCCGCCGCTGAGCGACCCCGTCGCGCTGCGGGCGGCCGAGACGGCCGCCGGGGAGATCCCGGTGCCCGTCCTCGCCGTCAACCACCTCAACGACATCGGCCTGGCGCGGCAGGACGGCACCCCCGACCCGGCGGCCGTCGACCTCCTGCTGCGGGCCCTGGACTGCGCCCGGCGGCTCGGTGTAGCCGTACTGCACGTGCCCGGGTTCCGGCGGAGCCTGCCGGTCACCGGCCCCCTGCGCGCCGGGACGGCCGAGGCGCTGCGCGGCCTGTGCGAGCGGCTCGCGGGCGCGGAGATGCTGGTCGCCTACGAGTCGCCGCTCGGCCCGCACGACTCGCTCGCGCTGGCCCGGGCGGTGGACCATCCGGCCCTGCGCCTGGTCCTGGACACCGGCAACCTGCTCGACGCGGGGCAGGAGCCGCTCGCCTTCGCCGAACTGGTCGGGGCAGCCGGGCTGCTGCTGCCGGACCTGCACATCAAGGACGGCTCCCGTACGGCCTTCTCCACCGCCGGCCTCCCGGCCCTGCTGCGCGGCTCCGGCGCTCGTTCGGTGCTGGTGGAGAACGACTACCGGGACGCCCCGGACCGTCTGCGCGAGGACATCGCACAGTGCCGCCGCGCGGCCGAAAACCGTCACCCGAAGGACGCACCATGAAAGCCATCCGGCTCATCGCCCCCCGCACCCTGTCGGTCACCGACACCGCACCGCCCGAACCCGGCCCCGGCGAAGTCCTCGTCAGCGTGGCCCTGCTCGGGCTCTGCGGCACCGACCTGGGCTTCTTCGACGGCAGCAGCAACTACCTGCGGGACGGGCTGAAGAGCTACCCCTTCGTCCTCGGCCACGAGTGGATCGGCACCGTCGTGGAGACCGGTCCCGAGGCCGACCCGGAACTGCTCGGGCGACGCGTGTCGGGCCACAACTTCCGCGGCTGCGGCACCTGCGCGCACTGCCACGCCGGACGCGTCCGCTCCTGCCCGGACCGCAGCGAGATCGGTGTGCTCGGCCCCCGCCCGGGCGCCGGCGCGCAGCTGATCACCGTGCCGGTGGACACCCTCACCCGGATTCCGGACGCCCTGTCCGACGCGGCGGGTGCCCTGCTGGAGCCGACCGCCGCCGCGCTGCACGCCGTGGACCGGCTCGCCGTGACCGCCTCCGACCGCGTCGCGGTGCTGGGCGCGGGCACGCTCGGGCTCGCCGCGGCGCAGACGGCGCGCGCGATCGGCGCGGACACCGTCGTCCTGGACCCGCACCCCGCCGCCCGGGAGCTGGCCGCCGAGCTGGGCCTGCGCGCCCAGGCCGGTCCGGGCGCGGCGGACGAGGAGGCCTACGACGCGGTGATCGAGGCGTCGGGCAACGAGGCGGCGGTCCGCTCCGCCGTCCGCCTGGTCGCGGCGGGCGGGCGCGTCGCCCAGCTGGGCACCCCCCACCACGCCGTGGACGGATTCGACGCGGCGGGCCTGGTGATCCGGGACGTGACGCTGCACGGCGTACTGTCCGGCATCGGCTACTGGGACCGGCTCGTCGGCCTCGTCGAGTCGGGCGCGGTGAACCTGGACGCCCTCGTCGACCGGGTCTTCCCGCTGGACGAACTGGACGCCGCCTTCGCGCGCCTCACCGACGGGAACCGGAGCCGCCCCAAGGTCCTGGTGCGGCTCGGCGCGTCCGACCACCCGGCGTCCGCCGCATGAGCGGCACGGCAGTGGCCGGGGAAAAGGAACGGGAGCGGGAACGGATCGACGCGCCGACCGCCGCGCGTCTCGCCGTCCTGGCGAGCGCCACCTTCGTCTATGTCACCTTCGAGGTCTTCCCGGTCGGTCTCATCACGGACATCGCCGGCAGCCTGGACGTCCCGACCGGCCGGGTGGGGCTGCTGATCAGCGGGTACGCCGTGGTCGCCGCGATCGTCACCGTGCCGACGGTCGCACTGGCCTCCCGCGTCTCCCGGGGCACCGCCCTGGTGGTCTCCCTGCTCGTCCTGGTCGCCGCCGAAGTGCTCGCGGCGGCCGCGACCAGCTACTCGATGATGGTGGTCAGCCGGGTCGCCGCGGCCCTGACGCACGGGGTGCTGTGGTCGCTCATCGCCCCGGCCGCGGCCACGCTGGTGCCTCGGTCGCGGGTGGGCACCGCCACCGCGGCGGTGTTCGGCGGGTCCACGCTCGCCGCGATCGCCGGCAGCCCGGGGACCACGCTCATCGGCGAGCTGATCGGCTGGCGCGCAACGGCCCTGGTCCTCGCGGCGGCGACCGTGGCGGTGACCGTCGGACTGGTGTGGGCCCTCCGGCCGCGCGAGCACGCCGCGGGGCCACAGACCGGGCAACCGCGGGAGACGGCCGCCCCGGAGACGGCGCGAGGCGCCGTGCACTGGCCGCGCGTACTGACCCTGTGCGCCGTGGCGGTGGTGCTCATCACCGCGCACTTCCTGAGCTACACCTACTTCGCCGTCCTCGTCGCCGACATCACCGGCACCTCCACCGCCGTGGTCGTGCTGCTCGCGGTCTTCGGGCTCGCCGGGGCCGTGGGCACGTATCTGGCGGGCCGGAACAACGACACCGCTCCGCGGCGGACGGCGGTCGTGACCATCGGGGTGTTCGCCGCGGGCGTCGCCCTGCTGGCGCTGTCACCGGCCCTGGGCCCCGCCGCGGTGCGCGGCGCGGCGGCGGCCGCCGCCGTCGCCCTGTGGGGCGGTGCGTTCGCCGCGGCCGGACCCGTCTTCCAGACCGGCGTGATGCGCCTGGCGGGCAAGGACGCCGACCGGGCCTCCTCGGTCTACGTCACCGGCTTCCAGATCGGGATCGCGGGGGGCTCGGCGCTGGGTGCCGTACTGCTCGGCCACTCCCCGCTCTGGCTGCCGGTCGCCTCGACCGCGCTGGTGGCGGCGGTGCTGCTGGCGGTCCTGGTGCTGCGTCCGGTGCCCGCGACCGAAGCACCAGTGCGCCCCTGAAAATCAACTTGCTTATATAGTGGCAGCTACGCTTCTATAGATTCGCTTCCAGATCCCGACCGTTCCGTTCCCCCCACCCAGGAGGCAATGAGATGCCCCAGACATCCGTCGACAGCGCGACCGTGCACTACCGCACCGAGGGCCAGGGCCCCGGTCTGCTCCTGGTGCACGGCACCGGCGCCACCGGTGAGACCAACTACGGTCACCTGGTGGAGGAGTTCACCGACCGGCGCACCGTGATCCTCCCCGACTACGCGGGCAGCGGCGGGACCGTCGACGACGGCAGCCCGCTGTCGCTGGAGCGGCTCGCCGACCAGGTGCTCGGCGCCGCCGACGAGGCGACCGACGAGCCCGTCGACGTCGTGGGCTTCTCGCTCGGCGCGCTCATCGCCGTGATGGCCGCGGCCCGCCGCCCCGAGCGGGTCCGCCGGCTGGTGCTGGTGGCCGGCTGGGCGCGCAACGACGACCTGCGCAAGCGCCTGGGCTTCACCGTCTGGCGCCGGCTGGCCGACCTCAGCCCGGAGCTGTACTCGCACTACATCAGCCTGCTGCTCTTCACCCCGGGCTTCCTGGCGAACCTGGACGAGGAGGGCTTCGACGCGGCCGTGGGCGGCGCCGAGGTCAACGAGGGCACGCTGCGCCAGATCGAGCTCGGCCTGGACGCCGACATCCGGGAGCTGCTGCCGAAGATCGGCGTCCCCACGCTGGTGGTCGGCTGCCGTCACGACCAGCTCGTGCCCGTCGACCACTCCCGCGAGCTGCACGAGTCGATCCCGGGCAGTGACTACCTGGAGATCGAGAGCGGCCACCTGGTGCCGGCCGAGGCGCCGGAGGAACTGGTGAACGCCATCCGCAAGTTCCTGGACTGACCCGGACGCCACGCCCCTCGGGGCGGTCTGCCACGCCTTCCGCCCCACGGCCGCCCCACCCGGTTGGACCGCCCTCGCCTTGGTCCGGCCCGGCCGGCCCCCCACCCTCGCCTGACCTCCCGGCTGAACCACCCCGCCCCGCCCGGCCCGGCCCCGCCCGGCCGCACACCCTCGCCTGCCCCTCCCGGCTGAACCACCCCGCTCGGCCCGGCCCCGCCCGGCCGCACACCCTCGCCTGCCCCTCCCGGCTGAACCGCCCCGGCTCGCCCCGCCCATCCGGACCCGGACCCGGCAGGCCCCCTCGTGCCCCGCCCGCCCTCTCGGGCCCTGACCCCGGCGTGCCCTGACCCGCCCTCAGCCGCGCGGGCCGCCGCCCCAGGACACCGTCACCGCTCCAGCCGCGGCTCCCGCCGCAGCCCCCAAGCCCTGCCCGTCGAGCCCCTCCAGCCAAAGAGAGCCCGCCCATGGCCACACCCCAGACCGCCCCGACCGAGCTCCTACCGCCGTCGCCTGCGGAAGCCAGACGCGAGGAACCCACCGACGCAGAACCCACCGACGCAACCGCCGACGCACCACGGATCGGCGGTCCGGCGGTCCGGCTGCCCTCGCTGACGGGTATGCGGTTCCCCGCCGCGCTGCTCGTCTTCCTGTTCCACCTCTCCCTGCCCGCCCACTGGCTCATGGCCGGCGACGCCAACGACACCCTCTTCGCCCGCCTGGTCGAGCAGGCCGGCGGCGTGGGCGTCACGTTCTTCTTCGTCCTCAGCGGCTTCGTCCTCGCCTGGTCCGCCCGCGACGGGGACCCGCGAACCTCGTTCTGGCGCCGTCGGTACGTCAAGATCGTGCCCAACTACGTCGTCGCCTGGGCGCTCGCGATGCTGCTGATCGCGGCCGGTACCGCCCCGTGGCAGTCGGTGGCCACCTTCTTCATGCTCCAGTCCTGGGTGCCGGACTACGCCACCAACTTCGCCGTGAACTCCCCGGGCTGGTCGCTGTCCACCGAGGTCTTCTTCTACCTCTGCTTCCCGCTCCTCTTCGCCGGCGTCCGGCGGATCGCCCCGCAGCGGCTGAAGTTCTGGATCGCGGGTGTCATCGCCGCCGTGTGCGCCACGCCCTGGCTGGCCACCACCTTCATTCCGCCCGGCGACGTCTACATGTCGAACGAGCCCGGCGTCTCCGGCCTCCACCTCTGGTTCGCCTACGTCTTCCCGCCCGCCCGGCTGCTCGACTTCCTGCTCGGCATCCTGGTCGCCCGCGCCGTCATGCTGGGCCGCTGGCGCGACATCGGCCTCGTCCCCTCCGGCCTGTTGCTGGCGGCGAGCTATGCGATCGCCGAACTCCCCGGCGTGCCGTACCTGTTCGCCCAGCGCGCGGTGTGCCTCGTACCGTGCGCCCTGCTGATCGCGGCCGGAGCGCTGGCGGACGCGTCGGGCCGGCCCACCCCCTTCCGGCATCGCGCGATGGTCTGGCTCGGCGAGGTCTCCTTCGCCTTCTACCTGCTCCACTTCATCGTGCTCTCCGAGGCGCGAGACCTCTTCGGCGCCCGCCTGGAGTCCGGCTGGGCCGTGACCGCGTTCGTCGTCGCCGAGTGCGCCGTGTCGGTCCTGGTCTCCTGGGCGATGTACGCCTGGGTGGAGAAGCCGCTGGTACGCCGCTGGGCCCGCCCACGGGCCAAGGCCCCCGCCGCCACGGTCGCCTGACCGGTCGACACCCCCGGGCCCGGCGGTCCCCCGCCCGCCCTCCCGCACGACTCGAAGGTGCACACTCATGCCGTTCCGACTCGCCGCCCTGATCCTCGCGATCTTCTGTGTCGGCACCGCGGAGCTGTCACCCAGCGGCATGCTGGACGATCTCTCCGCCGACCTCACCGTGAGCCTGGCCATGGCCGGCCTGCTGGTGACCGCCTACGCGCTGACGATGGTGGTCGGCGGCCCGCTGGTCACCGCGCTCACCACACGCGTACGCCGCAAGACGCTGCTGGTGGGCCTGCTGGCCGTCTTCGTCCTGGGCAACGTCGTCTGCGCCCTGGCGCCGGGCTTCGGCGTGCTGATGGCCGGCCGGGTACTGACCGCGGTCGTGCACGGCACCTTCATGGCGGTGTGCGTCGTCACCGCGGGCGCCATGGTGGGGGAGGGCAAGGGCGGTGCCGCCGTCGCCGCCACCCAGCTCGGGATCAACCTCGCCACCGTCCTCGGCGTCCCCATGGGCTCCTTCCTCGCCCAGCACTACGACTGGCGGGCCCCGTTCGGCATCGTCGCGGCGCTGGCCTCGGTGGCCATCGTCCTCGTCCTCCTCTGGGTGCCCGACACTCCCCGTCCGACCGTGTCGGCGGCCCATGAGGCGCGGGTGTTCCGCCGCCCGGCCGTCTGGGGCACGGTGGGTGCCACCGTGCTGTGCTCCGGCGGCATGTTCACCCTGATCACCTACATGGTGCCGCTGCTGACCGGAGTGGGCCATCTCTCCCGGCAGTGGGTGCCCGCCGTGCTCCTCGCCTACGGAGTGGGCTCCATCGTGGGCAATCTGCTCGGCGGGCGGTACGCGGACCACGGCGTCGACCGGGCCGTGGGACAGCTGTCCTGGGCGCTGGTGGCCGTCTGCCTGCTCGCCTGGCTCCTCGCCCCCCACCCGGTGGGCGGCGCCGTCGCCCTCGTGCTGTTCTCGCTGGCCACCTTCGCCCTGATCCCCGGCCTTCAGGCCAAGGTCCTGGCCGAGGCGGCCGACGCGCCCACGCTGTCCCTGACCGCCAACATGTCCGCCTTCGGGCTCGGCGCCGCGCTCGGCTCGTGGCTCGGCGGTCTCCTCACCGACTCCGGCTTCGGCATCCGTGCCGTGCCCCTCGGCGCCGCCGCGCTCACCGCCGGGGGCGCGCTCCTCGTGCTGGGCCTGGCCCGCGCGGCCCGCCGCGCCCCGGCCGGCCACGCCCCGGCCGACCACACGCCGGCCGACCACGCCCCGGCCGGCCACGCCCCGGCCGGCCACGCCCCGGCCGACCACACGCCGACCGACCATACGCCGGACTCCCTTCCCCTCGCCGTCCCTACCACCGAGAGGTGACCCCGTGGTGACCGCACCGCACGACACCCCCTCCAGACGCCCGGCACCCCTGCCCTCGCTGACCGGCCTGCGGTTCATCGCGGCGGTCCTGGTCTTCTTCTTCCACTCCTCCTTCTTCGAGCCCCTGACGAACCCCTTCGCGGACCGCGGCCAGGCCGAGGCATTCCAGTGGCTGTTCAGCAAGGCGGGCTGGATGGGGGTGTCCTTCTTCTTCGTGCTGAGCGGCTTCGTGCTGACCTGGTCGAGCAGGCGGGACGACACGGTCACGGCGTTCTGGCGCCGCCGGCTGCTCAAGATCTTTCCCAACCATGTCGCCATGTGGGCCCTGGCGATGGTGCTCTTCGCCGGGGCGGCGACCCCGCTCACGGCATGGCTGCCGAACCTGTTCCTGATCCACTCCTGGTTCCCGCAGCACGGCATCTACATCAGCGTCAACGCGCCGAGCTGGTCGCTCTGCAGTGAGCTGCTGTTCTACCTGCTCTTCCCCTTCCTCATCCGGCCGGTGCGGCGCATCCGTACGGAGCGGCTGTGGGCCTGGGCCGGTGCCATGGTGGCCGGCATGGTGGCCCTCGAAGCCGCCGTCGACCTGCTGGTCCCGGCGCAGCCGCGCACCCCCGAGGGATTCCCCATCTCCTCCCTCCAGTTCTGGCTCGGCTACAACTTCCCCCCTGGCCGCCTGTTCGAGTTCGTCCTCGGCATGCTGCTGGCCCGGCTGGTCCTCGCGGGCCGGTTCCCCCGCGTGCCCCTCGCCGGTGCCCTCGCCCTGGCCGTGGCCGGCTACGCGCTCGCGCTGAACGTGCCGTTCCTGTACGGCTTCACCGTGGCCACCGTCGTCCCGGTCGGTGTGCTGGTGTGCGCGGTGGCCCTGGCCGACCTCCGCGGCGAGCGCACGCTGCTGAGCGGTCGCGTGATGCGCTGGCTGGGGGAGGTGTCCTTCGGCTTCTACCTCGCGCAGTACGTGGTCCTCTACTACGGCCGGACCCACGTGCTGCACAACGCGACCTACGGACTGGTCGGCGGCGTGCTCGAACTGCTCGTCCTGCTGCTGGTCACGCTCGCCCTGGGCTGGCTGCTGATGGTGTGCGTCGAACGCCCCGTCATGCGCCGGTGGGCCCGGCCTCGCGTCCGTACGCCCCGGACCCCGTCCGAACCGGTCCTGGTGTCGCCGGCGGCGACACGCACGGGGGCGGCTCGGGTACCGGCCGGGGACAGCGCCGGGGACAGCGAAGCGGAGCCGGTGCCCACGGCCTGAGGCGGGAACCGGGCAGGCCCGCCGGTGGTGTGGGTCAGACGCGGAGGGCGCGGGAGTCGTTCTCCGCCGGGGCGGTACGCAGTTCCCGCAGCCCCCGGGAGAGCGCGATCAGGCCGGCCAGGTCGCTCTCGTAGTCGGCGGCGTGACCGTCCCCCGGGGCCACGAAGACCGCGGCTTCCGGTGTCGCGGCAGCGGCGAGGTCCGCCTCGCCGCGCAGCCGCAAAGACCGGTCGACCAGGCGCACCAGGTCCGGCCCGGCCGCCGGCACGCCCGCCTCCCCGGCCTTTTCCCCGGCCTGAGCCCCGGCCTGAGCCCCGGCTTGATCCCCGGACCTCTCCCGTGCGGCGCGGTGCAGATAGGGGCTGAGCCGGGTGAGCCCGTCCCGGCACTCCACATACCTGCGGTACACGGCCGAGGTGTAGTCCAGGAGCGGCAGCCACCGACGGCCCCGGTGCTGCTCCAGGACCAGCTCCGGATAGAAGTCCACGAGCCGCCGCCACAGCTCTTCCAGCTCACGGAACCGGGCCCGCTGGACGGAGCGTTCCCGCAGGAACTGGGCGGCGCTCGCGAAGCACGGCAGACTCAGCCCGGCGCACACCGCGATGGTGGCCACCTGGCCGGACAGGAAGATGTTCGGGTAGGTGAAGTGATGCCCGAAGCCACGGCAGGCAGGGCAGTTGACCCACAGGATCCGCAGGACGCAGCTGAGGGCGAGCCCGAGGAGACCCGCGGAGACGGTGCCCAGGGACGCCCGGAGCAGCGGCCGGCGACTGTTGCGCGCGTGCCGCGCGGCGAGC
This sequence comes from Streptomyces sp. NPDC008137, assembly GCF_042957035.1. Taxonomy (NCBI): domain Bacteria; kingdom Bacillati; phylum Actinomycetota; class Actinomycetes; order Kitasatosporales; family Streptomycetaceae; genus Streptomyces; species Streptomyces sp. NPDC008137. The sequence continues at coordinate 301,840 of NZ_JBIBHN010000003.1, forward strand.
ACGGCGCACGTGGTGTAACCGAAGACCAGATAGGCGCCGCCGATGTCGTAGAACGCGCGCACCTGCCAGTGGTCCAGGTACGGCAGCGCGAAGGTGTGGTCGCGCAGGCCCGGCGGCATCAGCGCGGTCACGCCGGCCATCGCGGTCAGACAGAGGAGGCAGAACACCACCTCCCCCCTGCGCCACAACGGCCGGCGCCGCTCCCACAGGAAGCCGACCATGAGGCACAGCCCGGTCAGGATCGCCACGTTGTACGCGAGCTTCGTGAAGCCGGTGAAGGCGAGGCCGTCCAGCGCCGCCGGATCGGACAGCTGGGCCGGCACGTTCCCCGCGCCCAGCAGGAAGAGCGACAGGCACAGATGCAGCCGCATGGGGGCACGGAAGCGCTGCCGGATCAGCAGCGGAAGCGTCCACGCCGTGCCACCGAGCAGCGTCACGATGGCCAGCAGATTCACGAAGTCCTTCACAGCGGCCCGCCCGCGGGAGCACGGCCGCGGCATTCCCGTCTCCGGTGACGCCGGACGCACGAGGTGCCCGCACGCCCCGTCCTTCGGCCGAACACACGTCCCCCTTGTTGCCGCCCCGCCTTGCGGCCGCACACACCCGACCCCGTTCACCGGCGCCGACCAGATGCGCCGACCCCCTGCGGCCCGATCCGTATGACAGGCCCCAGGCAAGCTACGGCGCCCCGGTAGCGAAGAGCAAACCCACCGTGATCACCGCCCCGACGCCCCGGCCGGGAGGGCCGCATGCCGTCCTTCCGGCAGGTGCTCCAGGGCGTGCACCAGGCGTGGGACGAGCGGCGGGACGAGGCCACCGAGGTCGCCGGGAAGATCGTCCGGGATCTGGCGGGACGGGAGCCTACGGGGACGACCGGACCCCCGGCGAGGAGGAACTTGCGCAGGCGCTGCTCGGGCTCACCCGGGAGTACGACCCGCAGCGCGGCGGATTCGGCGGGGGGCCGAAGTTCCCGCCGTCCATGGTGCTGGAGTTCCTGCTGCGGCATCACGCGCGCACCGGCGCCGAAGGCGCCCTGCAGATGGCGTCCGACACCTGCGAGCGCATGGCCCGGGGCGGCATCTACGACCAGCTCGGCGGCGGCTTCGCCCGCTACTCCGTCGACCGCGACTGGGTCGTGCCGCACTTCGGGAAAGTAGCTGTCTAAGGTCCAACACTTCCGTACCATTTCCCCTGAGAACAGAGGGGGTTGTGGTGCGCGAGGATCACGCGACGCTGGTCGGGTTAGGGCTCAGCCCTGAGGAACTGGAAGCCCTGGGACTGGACAAGCCCGCGACGGCCGATCCGGCCGGACTCATGGACGCCTACCTGCGACGAAGCAAGAAGATGGAAGACCTGACCACGCTGCGGGGACACTTGCGGGACGTGGCGCGCTGGGCGCAGACGAACGGACTTCAGATCCGACACGTCTGGTTTGAAGAACTCTCGGCATCCAAGGCCTACGTAAGACGCCGGGAGTTCGAGAAGGCCACCCAAGCAATCATGGACGGTAAGTCCAAGACGCTCGGCGTGTGGAAGACGGACCGCTTCGACCGTCGCGGCATGGGAGCGGTGGGCCGGATGCTCGACGAGTTCGACCGCCGACATTCGCGGCTCGTCTCCGTTTCCGAAGGGCTGGACTCATCACAGGGTGGCCGCATGGTCTTCGCGATCCTGAGCGAGCGTGCCAGGGAGGAAGCGAAGGACATAGCGAAGCGTGTGAAGATCGGCCATGACTCGCACAAGGCGGAAGGCCGAAGGGGAACGGGCAGGCCCCCGTTCGGTCTCTACAGCGCGCCCGGAAGCGGCAAGGTCGAACCCCATCCCGACGAGTACGACACAGCCCGCAGGCTGGCGGACCTTTTGCTCGACAAGAAGACGACGAAGGACACCGCTCACCAACTCAACGAGGAGGGCTACTGGACCCGGACCGGTGCCACCTGGTCGCCCACGGCGGTGAGCAAGCTGGCTCAGTCCCCGCTCTTCGCGGGCATGGTCCCGGTCCGGCGGCGCAAGACGGACGAGCACGGCAACCCCTTGGACAGTTGGGAGGGGTACGGCGAGCCTCTGCGCAATGAGAAGGGCGAAGTCATCATGTGCGGCAAGGGGGTCGTGACGCCGGGCGAGTGGTTCAAGATCAAGTCGCTCATTGCCGAGCGGACCGACGAACGGTGGGCGAAGGGGAAGCCGGAAGCGAAGTATCTGGGCACGGGGAGCTACCGATGCGGGCGGCTACGGGACAAGAAAGGCACGGGGGAACTTGAGTCGTGTGGTGGCTCGATGAGCCACCGTGGCGGACGCTACCGGTGTGAGGTCCGGCAGACGCGGGGCAAGTCCATCTGCGAGGGAGTGGTGACCCTCGCCGAGCGCATCGACCACGCGGTTGGACAGGCTTGGGTCCACCACATCACGGCCCTTGAACCTGGTGACCCGGTGGTCATCGAGATAGCCCGCCGGTGGCTCGCCTTCGCGGACCCCGAAACGCAGGCGAAGAAGGACGAGGCTCAGAAGGCCCTTGAGGCGGCCCATCGGCGTGTGAAGAAGCTCGAAGACGACTTCTACGTGTACGGGAAGATGGATGAAGAGCGCTTCGAGGAGCTGAGCGAAGGGCAGCGCGCCGTTATCGAGAGCACCACCGCGACCCTTGAGGCATGGGACGCGGAGGCAGACCTCTCGCCCCTCACGCAGGTCGACACCCTGCGTGAGGCGTGGGAAGCGGCGGATATGGCGGACAAGCGGATGCTTCTGAAATGCGCCCTCGGAAAGAAGGGCATCACGGTCAAGCCCGCCGCGCGGCAGGGGGACCACACCCCGATCCTGGAACGGCTTGAGTTCGACTGGCTGTCGAAGAAGGACACAATCACCGAGAAGTGAGTTCGAAGCACGGCTGGTCCTTCGAGCCCCATCCCCGTTCCGCAGCGAGCACACGTGAGGCGGACGCGCGCCCTGGTGCCGGCCCTCGCTGGGTTCCTGGCGTGGGTCCTCGTGGTCCTGGTGCTCATGCTGGGCATCCAGGTTTCCCATCCCTTCCGTGATCTCGGCGGCGCGGGGCGGCAAGGGTGCAAGGACAGGCCCCGTCCCGGTCGCTGAGCTACAGAAGGGCAGGCGGCCGGGATGGTCAGCAGGGCGCGCGGGGACCGTGGCGGAGCAACGCTGCCACTCGCCGACCGATCCGGCCGCGCGAGCACTGAGCCGGCGCCCCTCGGCCCCGTTCGCGTGCCGCCCCTGTGGCGCATGGACGGGGCGGAGGCGGAGTGCGCAAGGATGGAGGTATGCCGAACCGACTTGCGCAGGCCACATCCCCCTACCTCCTCCAGCACGCGGACAACCCCGTCGACTGGTGGCCATGGGAGGCCGGCGCGTTCGAAGAAGCCCGGCGGCGCAACGTCCCCGTGTTCTTGAGCGTCGGCTACAGCGCGTGCCACTGGTGCCATGTCATGGCGCACGAGTCCTTCGAGGACGATGACACCGCTGCGTACATGAACGAGCACTTTGTGTCCGTCAAGGTGGACCGTGAAGAGCGGCCGGATGTGGACGCCGTCTACATGGAGGCCGTGCAGGCCGCCACGGGGCAAGGCGGCTGGCCCATGTCCGTGTTCATGACGCCGGACGGGGAGCCGTTCTACTTCGGCACGTACTTCCCTCCCGGGCCCCGGCATGGGATGCCGTCCTTCCGGCAGGTACTCGAAGGCGTCCACAGCGCGTGGACGAGTCGGCGCGACGAGGTGGGCGAAGTCGCCGCGAAGATCACCAGGGACCTTGCCGGACGGGAACTGAGCATCGAGTCCGCAGGATTGCCCACCGACGAGACTCAGGCCCTTGCGCTCCTCCAGCTGACCCGGGACATCGACCCCGCAAGCGGCTGGTTCAAGGGAGGCACCAAGTTCCCGCCGTCGATGGTGATCGAGTTCCTAGTGCGGCACCACGCGCGGGCCGGCTCCGTGGCCGCGCTGGAGATGGCAGAAGGGCTGTGCGGCGGGATGGCTCGTTCGAGCCTGTACGACCAGGTGGGAGGCGGGTTCCACCGGTACGTACTCACGCCGAGGCCTGGTGGACCTTTGGTACCGCACTTCGAGAAGATGCTGTACGACAACGCCCTGCTGTGCCGGGTGTACGCCCACCTCTGGCGTGCCACCGGCTCGGAGCTCGCCCGCCGGGTCGCCCTGGAGACCGCCGACTTCATGGTGCGCGAACTGCGCACGAACGAGGGCGGGTTCGCCTCCGCGCTCGATGCCGACAGCGACGACGGCACCGGCAGGACCGTCGAGGGCGCGTACTACGTGTGGACACCCGAGCAGCTGCGTGAGGTGCTGGGGGAGCAGGACGCCGAGCTCGCCGCGCAGTACTTCGGTGTGACCGAGGAGGGCACCTTCGAGGAAGGCGCCTCCGTCCTGCAGCTTCCTCAGCAGCAGGAAGGGCTGGTCGACGCCGGGAAGATCGCCTCGGTGCGGGAGCGGCTGCTCGCGGCCCGGGCCGAGCGGTCCGCGCCCGGCCGGGACGACAAGGTCGTGGCCGCCTGGAACGGGCTGGCGATCGCCGCGCTCGCCGAGACCGGCGCCTACTTCGACCGGCCCGACCTGGTCGAGGCCGCCGTCGCCGCGGCCGACCTCCTGGTCCGGCTGCACCTCGACGAGCAGGCCCGGCTCACCCGCACCAGCAAGGACGGCCACGCCGGCGCCAACGCGGGCGTCCTGGAGGACTACGCGGACGTGGCGGAGGGCTTCCTCGCGCTCGCGTCCGTGACCGGTGAGGGCGTCTGGCTGGAGTTCGCCGGGTTCCTCCTCGACCACGTCCTGGTCCGCTTCACCGACCCGGAGTCGGGCTCCCTGTACGACACGGCCGCCGACGCCGAGCAGCTCATCCGCCGTCCTCAGGACCCGACCGACAACGCCGCCCCGTCCGGCTGGACCGCGGCGGCGAACGCCCTGCTCGGCTATGCCGCGCACACCGGGTCCGAGCCCCACCGCACCGCCGCCGAGCGGGCGTTGGGTGTCGTCAAGGCGCTCGGACCGCGCGTGCCCCGCTTCATCGGCTGGGGTCTCGCCGCGGCGGAGGCCGTGCTGGACGGACCGCGCGAGGTCGCGGTCGTGGGGCCGTCGCTCGATCACGAGGGCACGAGGACCCTGCACCGCACGGCACTCCTGGGCACCGCGCCGGGCGCGGTCGTCGCCGTCGGCGCTCCGGAGAGCGACGAGTTCCCGCTGCTCGCGGACCGCCCACTGGTCGGCGGTGAACCGGCCGCGTACGTCTGCCGCAACTTCACCTGTGACGCCCCGACGACCGAAGTCGAAAGGCTGCGAGCGGTGCTGAGTGGCTGAAGCGTCAGCCCCGACCGTGTGACTCGGCCAGGGCGCGTTCCACGATCGCCTCCAACTGCTCGTGGTGCGCGCCCCTCCAATAGGCCCGGCCGCACGCCGTGCACTGCGCGAACACGTCATACGTCGCATGCGTCCCCTGCTTCAGCTGGTCGGCGACCTCGTCCTTGGTCGCCTCACGCAGCACCCCGTTGCAGGCGGTGCACCGCGTCCAGGGACGCAGTTCGGGACGGAACCGGTCCAGGACGTCCCGCAGCTGCTCCTCGGGCCGGGTGCTGTACACGAACGCGCCCGCCCACAACTCCCGGCGCCGCAGCAGCCCCCGGTCCCGGCTCAGCATCACCCGCTGCTCGGCGGCCGACAGCGCGGCCAGCGCCTGGTCGCCGATGTCGGTCGACTCGTAGGCCGCGTCCACGCCGAGCAGCCGCAGCCGGCGGGCCAGCGTGCCGAGGTGCACGTCGAGGAGGAAGCGCAGGGGAGCGCCCGGGACGGTCTGGGGGCGTGCGACGGTCCGTACGGTCACGGACTCGCCGGCCGCGGGGACGTGCGAGGCGGGCACCTCGCGGCCGTCCACGACGAGGGCGCCCACCTCGGTCAGTGGCACGCCCAGCGACTCGATGACATGGCCGAGGCCGGCGACGCCGTCGGTGGCGGCCGGTACGGTGCCCGAACGCCCGGCCCGGGGCACGAACACCTGCAGCTCGGGGGCGAACTCGACGTGGATCTCGGGACCGTTCACTCGGTCAGGATGCCACGGCGGCGGGCCACGGCCTCAGGGTTTTCCGGCCGGCAGGCCGTGTTCCAGGACGTCGAGGGCGCGGTCGACGAGGTCCCGTACGTCGTCCCGGTGGCCGGTCTCGGCCCAGTAGTGGGAGACCTCCGTCAGCCCGCCCAGCACGGACATGGCGAAGACCCGTAGCTCCAGGCTGTCCGGGGCGAGCCCGGAGCGGTCGGCGAGCGCCTCGCGGAGGAGCAGGCCGGTGGCCGCGGTGCTCTCGATCATGCGGGCCCGGACCGCGGGCACCTCGACCCCGAGCCGGGCCCGCAGCCGGGCCACCCCGGGCTCCTCGGCGAGACTCAGGTCGAGAGCCGTGCGCATCAGATGCCTGACGAGGTCGGCCCACGACTCGTCCTCCGGTCGGGCCCGCAGCTCAGCCGCCATCACCGGGGCCCATTCGTCGGTGACGACGATGTCCTCCTTGGTCGGGAAGTAGCGGAAGACGGTCGACGCCGACACCTCGGCACGGTCGGCGATCTGCTCGATCGTCGTGGCGTCGTAGCCCTGCTCCTCGATCAGCGTGTAGGCAGCGCCGCGGATCGCCCGGCGGGTCTTGATCTTCTTCCGCTCCCGGAGTCCCGGCGGGGGCCGGTCGGCGGGGGTGGTGCGTGGGGCCGTCATGACATGAGAGTAACTGTCAAAAGACAGCTACCGTCAACCTGTCTCCCTCTCCCGCTCCGGGTGCGACGAGAAACGGCCACGGCTGGAGAGCCGTGGCCGTGCGGGTCGGGGAGGGTCTACCCGTGCTGGTACGCCACCAGTGAGATCCCCACGTAGTGCGTGATGAAGGCCGCCAGGGTGAAGGTATGGAACACCTCGTGGAAGCCGAACCAGCGTGGTGACGGGTTGGGCTTCTTGATGCCGTAGACCACGCCGCCCGCGCTGTAGAGCAGGCCGCCGACGATGACCAGGACGAGGACGGCGACGCCGCCGGTGCGCATGAAGTCCGGCAGGTAGAAGACGGCCGCCCAGCCCATCGCGATGTAGCACGGGGTGTACAGCCAGCGCGGGGCGCCGACCCAGAAGACGCGGAAGACTATCCCGGCGGCCGCCGCGGCCCAGACGCCCCACAGCAGCCACTGCCCCTTCGCCCCGGGCAGCAGCAGCATGGTCAGCGGCGTGTACGTGCCCGCGATGATCAGGAAGATGTTGGCGTGATCCAGACGGCGCAGCACGCCGTCCATCCGCGGACTCCAGTTGCCCCGGTGGTACAGCGCGCTCACGCCGAACAGCAGGCACGCCGTCAGTACGTAGATACCGCAGGCGACGCGCCCTCTGGTCGAGTCGGCGAGGGCGGTCAGTACCAGGCCCGCGACGAGAACGGCCGGAAACATGCCGAGGTGCAGCCAGCCGCGCAGCTTGGGCTTCACCGGGTGCGGCAGGGAGAGCGCCACCGGGCCGCGGCCGTCGGCCGGCGTATCCGAGGGCGCGTCGGGGACGAACGCAGTCATGGCCGAATGGTAGCTACGGAACCGTAAGTGACCTATCAGTCCAGCTGATTGGCCGACGAAGAGTGGCCATCCTCTCACCGTCACCGAACGATGGTCACGCAAACGGACGGTCATATGAACCCAACGTGCACGCAAAGCGTCGTGAGAAACCGTGGCGATCCTCACGTTGCTCACCTGTGCGCTCCTCTGGACAGATGGGCGCGGACGTCGGATGATCAAATGAGTGCGGTCGGCACCGGATGAGCGCCAGGTTTCACCGTGAAGCATCCGGGTCGCAGCCCCCACGGGGCCTCCACATCACCAAAAAATCCCTCATTTAGGAGCAATCGTGGCGCGCGACATCGCGGCTCCCACCGTCCCCACCACTCACGAGGGGCTGATCTCGTGGGTGAACGAGATCGCCCAGCTGACCCAGCCGGACAACGTGGTCTGGTGTGACGGATCCGAGGCCGAGTACGAGCGCCTGTGCGGGGAGCTCGTCGAGAAGGGCACCTTCAAGAAACTCGACCCGATCAAGCGCCCCCACTCCTACTACGCGGCCTCCGACCCCACCGACGTCGCCCGCGTGGAGGACCGGACGTTCATCTGCTCCGAGAAGGAGGAGGACGCCGGCCCGACCAACCACTGGAAGGCCCCCGCCGAGATGCGGGAGATCTTCCAGGGCGCCGGGGGCCAGGGCGGCCTGTTCCGCGGCTCGATGCGCGGCCGGACCATGTACGTCGTGCCCTTCTGCATGGGCCCGCTGGGCTCGCCGCTGTCCGCGCTCGGCGTCGAGATCACCGACTCGGCGTACGTCGCCGTCGCCATGCGCACGATGACGCGCATGGGCCAGGCGGTCCTGGACGAGCTCGGCTCCGACGGCTTCTTCGTCAAGGCCGTGCACACCCTGGGCGCCCCGCTGGAGCCCGGCCAGGAGGACGTCCCCTGGCCCTGCAACCAGACCAAGTACATCTCGCACTTCCCCGAGGACCGCGAGATCTGGTCCTACGGCTCGGGCTACGGCGGCAACGCCCTGCTCGGCAAGAAGTGCTACGCCCTGCGCATCGCCTCCGTGATGGCGCGTGACGAGGGCTGGCTGGCCGAGCACATGCTGGTCCTCAAGCTGACCCCGCCGCGCGGCGAGGCCAAGTACGTCGCCGCGGCCTTCCCGAGCGCCTGTGGCAAGACCAACCTCGCCATGCTGGAGCCGACCATCCCCGGCTGGACGGTCGAGACCATCGGCGACGACATCGCCTGGATGCGCTTCGGCGAGGACGGCCGCCTCTACGCCATCAACCCCGAGGCCGGCTTCTTCGGTGTCGCCCCCGGCACCGGCGAGCACACCAACGCCAACGCGATGAAGACGCTCTGGGGCAACTCCGTCTTCACCAACGTCGCCCTCACCGACGACGGCGACATCTGGTGGGAGGGCATGACGGAGGAGACCCCGGCCCACCTGACGGACTGGAAGGGCAACGACTGGACGCCCGAGTCGGGCGTTCCGGCCGCGCACCCCAACGCCCGCTTCACCGTGCCGGCCTCGCAGTGCCCGATCATCGCGCCGGAGTGGGAGGACCCCAAGGGCGTGCCGATCTCGGCGATCCTCTTCGGCGGCCGCCGCGCCACCGCCGTACCGCTGGTGACGGAGTCCTTCGACTGGAACCACGGCGTCTTCCTCGGCGCCAACGTGGCCTCCGAGAAGACCGCCGCCGCCGAGGGCAAGGTCGGCGAGCTGCGCCGCGACCCCTTCGCGATGCTGCCGTTCTGCGGCTACAACATGGGCGACTACATGGCCCATTGGATCGACGTGGCCAAGGACAAGGACCAGTCCAAGCTGCCGAAGATCTACTACGTCAACTGGTTCCGCAAGGACGACCAGGGCAAGTTCGTGTGGCCCGGCTTCGGCGAGAACGCCCGTGTCCTGAAGTGGATCGTGGGCCGTCTGGACGGCACGGCCGAGGGCGTCGAGTCGCCGATCGGTGTCCTGCCGGCGAAGGGCTCCCTCGACACGGACGGCCTCGAACTGTCCGACGCCGACCTGGACTTCCTGCTCACGGTCGACAAGGAGGTCTGGCGCGAGGAGGCCGCCCTGGTCCCCGAGCACCTCAACACCTTCGGCGACCACACCCCGAAGGAACTGTGGGACGAGTACCGCGCGCTGGTGAAGCGCCTGGGCTGAGCCCCACCTCCAAGACTCCGCGGCCGGCCTGAACCGACAGTGCCCTGACCAGCAACATCGTCACGGCCGGCCGCGGAACGCACTGGCGGGACCCGCACAACGGCGTGCGGGGTATTGGATCTGTCGCCACCTTCCGTCCGCCTCGACGGAATCCGGCGGCGACAGGCCCGTCCCGCCCGCTTCGGCGCGGCCCCCAGGTGGGCTCACGAACGTGCCGATGGATGACCGAGCGCTCCGGCCGACTGCCTACGTCGACCGGGGCGCTCGGGCGTTTCCCGCTGGGTGACGGTCTTGAGGTTGCCCTTGGCGTCGCAGGCGAACGAGGTGAGCTTGCCGCTGCCGCCCTCGGCCGTGCAGCGCCGGCCCTCGAAGGCGCCGCGGGTCGGGGTGGCCTTGTTGTACGTGTACTCGCGGGTGCCGCCGGCGGTGCGGGGGTGGTCACCGGCATCGTGTTCCCCGGCGTCCCGGCGTCCCGGCCGGCCCGGGCGTTACCGCCCCGCGCGTCGCCGCGAGACGCCTCTGGGGCGGTTCCTGGAATCTCGGCAGGCCGCGCGGCCCTGGGAAAGCCGTCCGTGGGGATTCGTGGCGCCCGGTCCGCGCGTCGCTGCGGGTGCGCGCGGACCGGGGCCGTTCGAGGGAGCCCGTGGAACAGGCTCAGCGGGACGCGAGTGCGCGCGGCCCCAGAGCGGCCGTGTGGGCGTCCATGCACTCGGCCGCGAGAATGGCGGCAGCCGTATCGGCCCGGGACGCGGCCACGACCAGCGCCCGCCCCGCGAGGGCGTGCGCCCGCCGATGGAGCGCCACGGCACTCCGCTCGCGCCGGCCCCTGGCCGCGCGGACCGGCGTACGCCCACCCCTCAGCCGGGCCACCTGCTCCGTGAGCCGCTCCGCCGAGGCGTCCAGGTCGGCCGAGGGGGCTGTCGCGCGCAGTTCGTCCGTGACGGCGAGCAGCGCGGCGAGATGGCCGGCGAGCTGGATGTCCAGCTCTTCCTCACGCGAGCGGTGGGGGAAGTCGGCGGTGGTGCCGGCCATCGTGCTGTGGACCGACTTGGTGCGGATCGGTTCGTACATGGGACGGCCTCCTGAGTGCTTCAGGAAGCCATCCTAGCTTAGATTTCGTCTAAAGTTGAGTTGTTCACAAAACCGGACCGCCTGCACACGCAGTGTGAGCGGGGTCTCCGCGGGGTCGGTCAGGGCTGGCTGTAGCCGTCCAGGAAGTGCCCGATCCGGCCCATCGCGTCCCGCAGGTCACCGACCGACGGCAGGGTCACCACGCGGAAGTGGTCCGGCTCCGGCCAGTTGAAGCCGGTGCCCTGGACGACCATGATCTTCTCGCGCCGGAGCAGGTCCAGGACCATGCGCCGGTCGTCCTTGATCTTGAAGACCTTGGGGTCGAGACGCGGGAAGAGGTACAGCGCGCCCTTCGGCTTCACGCAGCTCACGCCCGGGATCTGGGTCAGCAGCTCGTACGCCACGTCCCGCTGCTCGCGCAGCCGCCCGCCCGGCAGCACCAGGTCGTTGATCGTCTGCCGTCCGCTGAGCGCCGCGACCACGCCGTGCTGGCCCGGCATGTTCGCGCACAGCCGCATGTTCGCGAGGATCGTCAGGCCCTCGATGTAGGAGTCGGCGTGCGCGCGCGGCCCGGAGATCGACATCCAGCCGACCCGGTAGCCGGCGACCCGGTAGGCCTTCGACATGCCGTTGAAGGTGAGGGTGAGCAGGTCGGGGGCGACGGCGGCGGTCGGGGTGTGGGTGGCCTCGTCGTAGAGGATCTTGTCGTAGATCTCGTCCGAGCAGACCAGCAGGTTGTGGCGGCGGGCGATGTCGGTGAGCCCCTTGATCATCGCCTCGTCGTAGACGGCCCCGGTCGGGTTGTTCGGGTTGATGATCACGATCGCCTTGGTGCGGTCGGTGACCTTGCGTTCGACGTCGGCCAGGTCCGGCATCCAGTCGGCCTGCTCGTCGCACCGGTAGTGCACGGCGGTGCCGCCGGACAGGGAGACGGCGGCGGTCCACAGCGGGTAGTCGGGCGCCGGCACGAGGACCTCGTCGCCGTCGTCGAGCAGCCCCTGCATCGCCATCACGATCAGCTCGGAGACGCCGTTGCCGATGAAGACGTGCTCGACGTCCGTCTCGATGCCGAGGGTCTGGTTGTGCATGACGACCGCGCGCCGCGCGGCCAGCAGCCCCTTGGCGTCTCCGTATCCGTGTGCCGAGGACACGTTCCGGAGGACGTCCTCCAGGATCTCGGGCGGACACTCGAAGCCGAACGCCGCCGGGTTGCCGGTGTTGAGCTTGAGGATGCGGTGACCTGCTGCTTCCAGGCGCATCGCCTCCTCGAGCACCGGGCCCCGGATCTCGTAACAGACGTTGGCGAGCTTGGTCGACTGGATCACCTGCATGACAGGGAGCTTACGGCCCGGTAATGCCCCGTGGCTCGTGTTTTCCGCCACGCGAGACGCGCCGGTTTCGCATGAAATCGCCATACGCAGCCTCATCGGCCCCGGACGCACCGGCGGTGCGCGGTGGGGCGCAGTAGGCCAAAGGGGCGACGGGTGCGCGGTTTCCCCGCACCCAGGGGAGGGGCGCCGGTACCCGGGCAAAGCCCGACGAAGCTCGGAAGCGGTCATCAAGTCCCCCAACCATGCCCCCCAAGTTCCCGGCAGGTCATGGCGGTTGCGTAGGGTCGGCCCGGACGCCGAGGGTCCCGTTCTGAAACAGGTTCTTGTGCCGCCCGCCTTGCGACGATCACAATGCGCATGACAACACTGCGGGCGGCCGGAAGTTTTCCGGCCGCCTCCGTCGCAAGAGGGGACCCCCCATGAGAAAACCTCTCGCCGCCGCGTTCTTCGCCCTGGCGATAGCCGGGGCCGGCGCGGCTCCCGCGACCGCTGCCGAGGCCGCCCCCCAGGGCGTCGGCAAGGCCGCGGAAACGGGCTCGGCCACGTCCGCCGCCACGGACGTGGTCACGTCCGTGGGGCAGACGCTGTCCGGGCTCCGCGGCACGAAGGCGAAGGCCGTGAACTTCGCCGGCACCGTCGCGCTCAGCAACTGCTCCGGCTCCGTCGTCCGCATGCCGGACTCCGAGGACAACGACCCGGCGCTGGTGATGACCAACGGCCACTGCCTGGACGGCGGCATGCCCGGCCCGGGCGAGGTCCGCGTGGACCAGGCCTCCAGCCGTACCTTCGGCCTGCTCAACGCCTCCGGCTCGCGCGTGGCCACCCTGCGCGCCGCCAAGCTCGCGTACGGCACGATGACCGACACGGACGTCGCGTTCTACCAGCTCACCACCACGTACGGGCAGATCAAGAGCTCTTACGGCATCAACGCGCTGACGCTGAACGACTCGCACCCGGTCGCCGGCACCGCCATCAGCATCCCCTCGGGCTACTGGAAGCGGATCTACAGCTGCGACATCGACGGGTTCGCGCACACCCTGAAGGAAGGCGACTGGACCTTCAAGGACTCGGTCCGCTACACCTCCGCCTGCAACACCATCGGCGGCACGTCCGGCTCGCCCGTCGTCGACCAGGCCACCGGCAAGGTCGTCGCCATCAACAACACCGGCAACGAGGACGGTGAGCGCTGCACGATGAACAACCCCTGTGAGGTCGACGCGAACGGCAACGTGACCGTCCGCAAGGGCATCAACTACGCCCAGCAGACCTACCAGATCCCGGCCTGCTTCGGCGTCGACAGCAAGCTCGACCTGCACGCGAGCGGCTGCACCCTGCCCAAGCCGTAGGGCAGGGGCCGGGCCGGGTGGTCACGCGAGAGCGGTTCTTCGGACCGCCCGGCCCGCCAGGACGTCCGTACGCCGGCCGTCCTCGATCACGAAGCGGCCGTCGACCAGGACGTACGGGATACCCGTCGGGAGCGTGCGGGGTTCGGAGAAGGTTGACCCCGCCGCCACCGTCGCCGGGTCGAAGAGGACCAGGTCGGCGACGTACCCCTCGCGCACCAGGCCCCGGTCCGGCAGTCGCAGCCGGGCCGCCGGGCGCGAGGTGAGGTGCGCTACGCACTCCTCCAGCGACAGCACCCCCAGCTCCCGCACGTAGTGCCCGAGGTAGTGCGGGAACGTGCCGTAGGCGCGCGGGTGCGGCTTGGCGCCCTGGAGGATGCCGTCCGAGCCGCCGGTGTGCACCCGGTGGCGCATGATCGCCCGGACGTTCTCCTCGTGGCCGACGTGCTGGAGGATCGTCGGGGCCAGCCGGTCGGCCAGCAGCAGTCCGCGCGCGGTCGTCCAGGGGGCCTCGCCCCGCGCGTCCGCCGACTCCCGGACCGTCCGGCCGACGAACCCGGCCAGGGCCGGATCGCCCACGCCGGAGATCTCGATGGTGTCCCACTCGATGGGCACGCCGTGACAGCCGTCCGAGCCCGTGACCTCCAGGTCGTGGCGGATCCGAGCCGCCGTCCCCTCGTCCGCCAGCCGCTTCAGGGCCGTCTCGGGGCCGCCCTCGTTCGCCCAGCTCGGCAGCATGGCCGCCAGCGTCGTGCAGCCCGGCGTGTAGGGGTAGGTGTCGAGGCTGATGTCGGCCCCGGCCGCCAGCGCCTCGTCCAGGAGGGCGAGCAGCTCCGGCGCCCGGCCCTTGTTCACACCGAAGTTCATGGTGGCGTGGGCGAGATGCAGGGAGCAGCCCGCCTCCCGGGTCAGCGCGACCATCTCCTCGTACGCCTCCAGCGCGCCGGCGCCGTAGGAGCGGTGGTGCGGGCAGTAGTAGCCGCCGTACGACGCCACCACCCGGCACAGCTCGGTCAGTTCGGCGTCCTTCGCGTACATGCCGGGCGTGTACGTCAGCCCGGACGACATGCCGACCGCGCCCTGCTCCATGCCCTCGGCGACCAACTGCCGCATCCGGTCCAGCTCTTCGGGGGTCGCCTCGCGGTCCTCCCAGCCGACGGCGAGCGCGCGGACCGTGCCCTGGGGGATCAGATAGGCCGCGTTGACCGCGATCCCCCGGTCCAGCCGGTCCAGGTACTCGCCCACCGACCGCCAGTCGAAGTCGATGTCGTCCCCGGAGCCGTTCCACCCGGCGATCGCCCGCCGCACCTCGCCGAGCGTGCGGTCGTCGACCGGCGCGTACGACAGCCCGTCCTGGCCGATGACCTCCAGGGTGACGCCCTGCGCGGCCTTGGCGCTGTGGTCGGGGTCGCGCAGCAGGGCCAGGTCGCTGTGGGCGTGCATGTCGACAAAGCCGGGGGAGAGGACGAGACCCTCCGCGTCCAGCTCCCGGCGCGCCCGAGGCCGCTGGCAGCCGGCCGCCGCCGCCTCCTTGACGATCGACACGATCCGGCCGCCGTCGACCACGACATCGGCCCGGTACGAGGGTCCGCCGGAGCCGTCCACGACCTCCGCGTCCCGGATGACGAGCTCTTCCATCGCGGGCCTCCTCAGAAGAACGTACGGACGTAGTCGACGACCGTCCCGTCCGCCGCCACGACCGGGATCAGCTGCCACTTGTCGAACGACGTGCACGGATGGGACAGCCCCAGACCGACCCAGTCACCGACCTCCAGATCCGCCTCCGGCGTGGTGCTCAGCCAGGCGTGCTGGTCGGACAGGCCGGTCACCGACACCCCGGTGGCCGGGCGCTCGGCGCCGTCCCGGCGGATCACCTGCGCGAAGGGCAGATCGAGGTCGTAGGCCGCGTCCCGCTTGCCCGCGTTGACGAAGGCCTGCTCGGCGGAGGGCCGCGACACCACCTGCGTCCACAGGCGGAACGCCGGCTCCAGGGCGCCCTCCTCGGGGACCCGGTTGAACGGGGTCAGCTTGCGGTAGTGGCCGTCGTCGTGCGAGACGTAGGCGCCCGAGCGCAGCAGCTTGCAGACGGGCCGGGAGAGTCCGGGGATCTCCGCGAAGACCTCGGCGACCGCGTCGAACCAGGCGCTGCCGCCCGCGCTGACGACGATCTCGTCCACGCCCTCGAAGCGCCCGGCCCCGTCGAAGCCGACGGCGAGCGCGACCAGCCGCCGCAGCCACGCCGTCACCCGCTCCTGGTCGGCCTTCGGCACCTCGCCCTCGTAGCCCGCGACACCGACGAGCCGCAGGGTCCGGGTGCGCGCCACCGCGTCCGCGACCGCCGCGCACTCCGCCTCCGTGCGGACCCCGGTCCGGGCGCCCTCCCCGGCCGCGAGTTCGACGACGACGTCCACCGGCCGCACGGAACCGCCGAGGGCCGCGTCCATCAGCTCGACTCCGCGCACGGAGTCGACGTAGCAGACGAAGCGGAAGTCCGGGTCGGCGTCCAGCTCGGCGGAGACCCAGCGCAGGGCCGCCGCGTCGACCAGCTCGTTCGCGAGGAAGATCCGCCGGGTCCCGAACGCCCGCGCCACCCGCGCCTGGTGGGGGACCGCCAGGGTGATGCCCCACGCCCCGTGTTCGATCTGCCGCTGGAACAGTTGCGGGGCCATGGAGGTCTTGCCGTGCGGCGCGAAGACCAGGCCGTGCCGGGCCGCGTACGTCTCCATGAGCTTCAGGTTGTGCTCCAGGCGCTCGGCGGACAGCGCGAGCACGGGCGTGGCGAAGCCGCCGGTGAACAGATCGCGTCGCTGGGCGGCCAGCTCGCCCACCGTCAGCCCGTCGGCGTCCGGCGGGAGGCCCTTGAAGCGGTGGTCGACGCGCTCTGCGGCGAGCCGGGCGAGGGACTCGGCGGCGGTGTCGACTGGCATGGAGCCTCCTGATCAGCTGTGTTGCATTCTCTGCAATCTGCATTGCGTATGTCGATGCACGCTGTCTAACATCTCGGCCACCCGCGGTCAATGAAACGGCCGTCCACTGAACCGACCAGGAGCTACGAGCATCGTGACCCCCACCGGACCCTGCAACGCCCCCGACGTCGTGGACGTCGTCGCGCTCGGCGAGTCCATGGTCACGTTCCTGCCCTCCCGGCCGGGGCGGCTCGCCGACGTGCCCTCCTTCGACCGGGGCATCGGCGGGGCCGAGTCGAACGTGGCGTGCGTACTGGCCGCCGCCGGGCACTCCGTGCGGTGGGTGAGCCGGGTGGGCGACGACCCGTTCGGTGATCACCTGGTCGAGGCGATCGGCGGGTACGGGGTCGACGTGGCACACGTCCGGCGTGACCCCGGCCGCCCCACCGGCATCTACTTCCGCACCGCCGGGGACCGGGCCACCGACGCGCACGAGGTGGCGTACTACCGGGCCGGTTCCGCCGCGTCCGCGATGAGCGTGACGGACCCCGAGCCGGCGGCGGTGCGCGCCGGGCGCGTGCTGCACCTGTCGGGGATCACGCCCGCGCTGTCCGCGAGCTGCCTGGAGCTGATGCGCGAGCTGACCGCCCGCAGGCCCGGCCGCCCCCTGGTCTCCTTCGACGTCAACCACCGGCCCGGACTCTGGAGCGACACCGACGCGCCCCGCGTCCTGCGGGACCTCGCCCGGGGCGCCGACCTCGTCTTCGTGGGACAGGACGAGGCCTGGGGGCTGCACAGTCCCGAGGCCGTCCGCGCAGCCCTTCCCGAACCCGAGGTGCTGGTCGTCAAGCAGGGCGCCAAGGGAGCCACCGTCTTCGAGAAGCGGGACGTCACCTTCGTCCCCGCCCCCCGGGTCGACGTCGTCGCCGAGGTCGGCGCGGGCGACGCCTTCGCCGCCGGGTTCCTCTCCGCCACCCTGCGCGGCCTGCCCGTCCGGGACCGGCTGCGGCACGGGCACCTGATGGCCGCCGCCGCGCTCACCGTCCCCGGCGACCACGCCACACCCCCCTCCCGGGAGCACGCCGACCGGCTCGCCGCCCTGGACGACGCCGCATGGGGGAGACTGCGACTCGGCCCGGGCTGGACCGAGGAGACGCAGCGGGCCGACGAGGAGGTACGTACGCCATGAGCCAGACCGTCGACCGCGCGCTGAGCATCCTGCCGCTGCTCGCCGAGGGCCCCGCCGACCTGGGGCAGGTCGCCGACCGCCTCGACGTGCACAAGTCCACGGCCCTGCGCCTGCTGCGCACCCTCCACGAGCACGGCCTCGTCTACCGCCAGTCCGACCAGCGCTACCGCCTCGGCGCCCGCCTCTTCGCGCTCGCCCAGGAGGCGATGGAGAACCTCGACGTCCGCGAGATCGCCCATCCCCACCTGGTCCGCCTCAACGAGAGCTGCGGCCACACCGTGCACCTCGCCGTGTACGAGGAGAACGAGGTCCTCTACATCGACAAGGTCGAGAGCCGCTACCCCGTGCGGATGTACTCCCGCATCGGCAAACCGGTCGCCATCACCGTCGCCGCCGTCGCGAAGCTGCTGCTCGCCGACCTGCCCGAGCACGAGCGGCGGGCCGTGGCCGAGAAGCTCGACTACCCCACGTACACGGCCCGTTCGACACCCAACGCCGGCGCGTTCCTGCGGGAGCTGGACAAGGTGCGCGAACAGGGCTGGGCCACCGACCTCGGCGGCCACGAGGAGTCCATCAACTGCGTCGCGGCGCCCATCCGCGGCGCCGACGGCCGGGTCGTCGCCGCGATGTCGGTCTCCGCGCCGAACGTCGTCGTCACCGCCGACGAACTCCTCACCCTCCTGCCGCTGGTGCGCCGTACGGCGGACGCCATCAGCGGCGAGTACTCCGGCAGGACACCAGTGAAGGGCACCGTATGACGGACAAGATCGCACTCACCCCGAAGACCCACACCACGCCGCCGGCGAAGTTCTCGCACGGTGTGCGGAAGGGCAACATCCTCCAGGTCGCCGGCCAGGTCGGCTTCCTGCCCGCCGAGGAGGGCAAGGCGCCCACCCCCGCCGGGCCGACCCTGCGCGAGCAGACTCTCCAGACCCTGGCCAACGTCAAGGCGATCCTGGAGGAGGGCGGCTCCGGCTGGGACGACGTGATGATGATCCGCGTCTACCTCACCGACGTCGACCACTTCGCCGAGATGAACGCGATCTACAACGCGTACTTCGAGGAGCAGGGCCTGACCCAGCCGCCCGCCGCGCGCACCACGGTCTACGTCGGCCTGCCCGCGGGTCTCCTCATCGAGATCGACGCGCTCGCCGTACTCGGCTGACCCTCCACCCCACCTCGCTCGTTCAGGCGCGGCGCCACCGGTGCGCCGCGCCGCGCTCCCCCCTACCCCGAAACCGCATGCATTTACGTAGAGGACCCCCGAATGTCCCTTCCGCTCGCCGCGTCCGCCCCTGCCGAGACCCCACCCCACACCGGAGGCCTGCTCCTCCTCGTGGACGGCACGGCCGGACTGCTGCTCACCGCCGCCCTCGGTATCGGGCTCCTGCTGTTCCTCATCATCAGGATGAGACTGCAGCCGTTCGTCGCGCTGCTCGCGGTCTCCATAGCCGTCGGCCTCGCGGCCGGTCTCTCGGTCACCGAACTCTTCGGCACGGTCCAGAAGTCGGACGCCGTCTCCACCATCGAGTCCGGCATGGGCGGCATCCTCGGCCATGTCGCCATCATCATCGGCCTCGGCACCATGCTCGGCGCGATCCTCGAAGTCAGCGGCGGCGCCGAGGTGCTGGCGGGCCGTCTGCTCGGCCTGTTCGGCGAGAAGCGCGCCCCCCTCGCCATGGGCCTCACGGGCCTGATCTTCGGCATCCCGGTCTTCTTCGACGTCGGCATCTTCGTCCTGGCCCCGATCGTCTACGCCGCCGCCAAGCGCTCCGGCAAGTCGATCCTGCTCTACTGTCTGCCCCTGCTCGCGGGCCTCTCCGTCACCCACGCCTTCCTGCCGCCGCACCCCGGCCCGGTGGCCGCCGCCGGACTCCTCCACGTCGACCTCGGCTGGGTCATCCTCATGGGCATCGTCTGCGGACTGCCCGCCGTGCTGGCCGCGTGGGCGTACTCCGCGTGGATCGGCCGCCGCATCTTCGTCGCCGTGCCGCAGGACATGGTCGAGGCGTCGGAGGAGGCCAAGCAGGCCGTCCTCGACGAGCAGCGGGCGACCGGCACCGAGCCGCGCGAGCAGCCTGTCTCCCTCGGCACGGTCCTCGGCATCATCGGCACCCCGCTGGTCCTGATCCTGGCCGCGACGTTCTCCTCGATCGCCCTGGACCCCTCCACGCTCCGCTCGGTGATCGAGTTCTTCGGCAACCCCTTCGTGGCGCTCACCCTCGCCCTGTTCCTCGCGTACTACCTGCTCGGCATCCGGCGCGGCTGGTCCCGCAAGTCCCTGGAGACGGTGTCCACGGCGTCCCTCAAGCCGGTCGGCAACATCCTGCTCGTCGTCGGCGCGGGCGGCGTCTTCGGCGCCGTCCTCAAGGCCAGCGGCGTCGCCCAGGCCCTCTCCGACACGTTCAACGACGTGGGCCTGCCGGTGATCGTCCTCTCCTACCTGATCTCCGTGGTCCTGCGCGTCGCCCAGGGCTCGGCGACGGTCGCCATCGTGACGACGGCGGGCATCGTGGCGCCGCTCCTCTCCGAGGGAGACCACTCCCAGGCCTTCGTCGCCCTGGTCATCATGTCCATCTCGGCCGGCTCCATCTTCGCCTCGCACGTCAACGACGGCGGCTTCTGGATGGTGGCCAAGTACTTCGGCATCAGCGAGCGGGACACGCTCAAGACCTGGACCGTGCTGGAGAGTGTGCTCTCGGTCGCGGGGTTCGTCGTGGCGGCGGTTTTGAGCCTGTTCGTGTAGGCGTCTCATAACGATGCCGGGGCTGGCTGTGTGCCGCACAGGTTTGTCGACCATACTGCTGCGCTGTGGAGCAGCGCATAGGTTCGAGCAGCCAGCCCCTGGAAGGCGCCGGATTCGACCCGGCCTTCATCCCCGGGCTCACGTCACCCGCGTCCGGACGGACGGAGGACGAGAAGCCGGAGAAGGAGCCCGAGGTCGCGGAGGCCGAAGACGCCGAGGAGACCGAGGGGGCCGAAGAGGCCGCCCCGGAGCCGGTGGAGGACGCCGCATCGGAAGGCGGTCCCGTCTTCGAGGCCTCCGACCGCCGCGCGAAACTGGTCGCCGACCACAGAGGGGTACGACTCTCCCTGGACGACCAGGAATGCGAGTTCCGCTGGGACGAGATCGGCGCGGTCGAGACGGAGACCGCCCGCTTCGGCAAGCGCTACACCGTCACCGTCCACACCCCTGACCGGCGCTGGTACCCGATCGAGATCGAGGCACCGGCCAGGAGCCGTTTCACGGAGTGGGACGAGCAGTTGGACGCGGTACTCGACGCCTACTTCGAGGACGCCGAACCCGAGGGGCGCGAGGAACCGCGCACCTAACCGCAGTACTGGGTTTCTTTACCGATCGACCGGTACATGCAGTCGGCGTTCTCCAGCAGCTGCAGCACCGCATCGCGGTTACGCGAAGTCTCCCGCTCGATCACCTCGTCGGGCGGGTAGAACCCACCCCCACCGGACCTCGGATACATCTCGAACGTGTACCCGAAGATCTTGTGCGTGCCCCAGAGGTAGTCGTCGATCGACCCGTCCGTGATGTACAGGTCGCTCGACTGCTCCGCCGTGTAGCCGTTGCTCGCGGCCATCTTCTGCCCGACCGTCTTGAACGCCGCGTGGTCGTCCGCGGTCATCCCGGTCGTGGTGTCCGAGTACGTGTAGCCGAACGGCCACAGCACCAGCTCGCTGTACGTGTGGAAGTCGACACCGGCCCTGATCTGCTGCTTCCCGCCGACGACCCGGCTGCGCACGAAGTCGGCGACGACCTTCACCTCGGGTGCGGACTCGGCCGCCGTGCCCCGGTAGGTGTCGGAGGACGCCGAGCCGGAGGAGCCGCCGCAGCAGCCCCAGCGGTAGTTCCAGTTGCGGTTCAGGTCTGTGCCGACGTACGACGAACCCGAGTTGGGCTGGCGGTTCTTGCGCCACGAGCGGTACGACCCGGTGGCGATGTCGTACTCGCCGCCGTCCGGGTTGAGGTCCGGGACGATCCAGATCTCGCGGTTGTTCACCATGCTGGTGACGCGTGAGTCGGATCCGTAGTCGGAGGTCAGCTCACGCAGCAGGTAGAGCGCCATCTCGACGGTCAGGTGCTCGCGGGCGTGCTGGTGGTGCGTGAACAGCACCTCCGGCTCGGCCTCGTCGCTGCCCACGTTGTCGCTGATCTTGAGGGCGACGATGTCCCGGCCCTGGTACGACTTGCCGATCACGCGCCGGCTCGCGATCGACGGGTTGGCCGAGACGATGGAGTTGATCTCGGTCGTCATCTCCGCGTAGTTGTGGTAGCGCGAGTCGGCGGACGGGAAGTCGAGGATCCGGACGTCGTCCTCGCCCGCGGACCGGTCGGGCACCGCGCCGAGCGCGGTGACCTCGTAGCCCAGCGCGCGCAGCTTCCTGATCTGGTCCGCGCGCCCGGAGACGACGACACCGTGGCTGTGGGACTCGTCCACGGTGACGCCCGTGCGCTGAAGTGCCGTGCGGTCCTTGGCCGTCGCGTGCAGATGGACCTCGTACTGCCTGACGTCGTCGGCCGAGGGGGCCGCCTTGGGGGCGCTGTCGGCGGTGGCGTCCGGCGCCGTCGCCGAGAGGGGCGCCGCGAGGGCGAGTGCGAGAAGGGCGGCGAGGGCGGCGGTGCGTCTGCCCGTGCCGGGCCCGGAGCCTCGTATGCGAAGTCGCATGAAATCTCCTTGTGGGAGGTGGGGTTGTTCGTGCGACGTACGTAGTGCGGGTGGCGCAATCGTTCTGCTAATGGCATGAGCAGGTCAAGACTGAAAACGGTCGCGCAGTGTACGCGTGCGGCGTGGCCGTCGAGGTGTCACGGGCGAAGTACACCCACGGGTGTGACTCCCGCGTGCATAGATGTATGGGGCGGGGGAGAGTGAGGATCCGCGCAAGGGGAGCCGGGCTGTCCGGGTCCTCGGAACACACCCCCCAGAGGACTGGCTGATCATGGGCGGATCAGCGCCACGACGGGACCACCAGCTGCCGGCCGAGACGACCAGCTTCGTCGACCGGCGTGGCGAACTGACCGAAGGCCGCGAACTGCTGTCCCGCGCACGGCTGGTGACGCTCACCGGACCGGGCGGCGTCGGCAAGACCCGGCTCGCCGCGCGCATCGCGGCCCGCGTGCGGCGCGCCTTCCCTGACGGCGTGTGCTTCGTGCACCTCTCCGGGGTGCACGACCCGGCGCTCGTCCCGCTCGCCGCCGCCGACGCGCTGGGACTGCACGACCACTCCGCCCAGCCGCCGCTGGACGCCCTCGTCGAGCAGGTACGGGACCGGCGACTGCTCCTCGTCGTCGACAACTGCGAGCACCTGGCGGGCGCGTGCGCCCGGCTGGCCGCGGCCCTGCTGCACGGCACCGAGGGCGTCCGGATCCTCGCCACCAGCAGGCACCGGCTCGGCCTCACCGAGGAGCATCTGCTGGAGGTGCGGCCGCTGCAGGTGCCCGACCCGGACGGCGACCTGTCCGCCGCCGAGGGCTATCCGGCCCTCACGCTCTTCGCCGACCGCGCGGCCGCCGTCGTTCCCGGCTTCCGCCTGACTCCCGGCAACCTGGCCTCCGTGGCCCGCCTCTGCCGCCGCCTGGACGGCCTGCCCCTGGCCATCGAACTCGCCGCCGTCCGGATGCGCGTCCTCGACGTCGACCAGCTCCTCGACCGCCTCGACGACCGCTACCGCTTCCTCACCACCGGCAGCCCCGCGGCCCTGCCCCGCCACCAGACCCTGCGGGCGGCGGTCGCCTGGAGCCACGACCTGTGCACCGGCCCCGAGCAGGTGGTCTGGTCCCGCCTGTCGGTCCTGCCGGGCGGCTTCGACCTGGAGACGGCGGAGGCGGTGTGCGCGGACGACCCGACGCCCCCCGCCCTTGACCCGGTCGACGGGATCGCGCCGGGGCCCGTGCTCAGCCGCCATTCCCTGCCCGCTCCGCGCGCCGGTGCGGGCCCTGGCGGGCCGCTGCTCCTGAGTGTGCCCGGCCCTGGCCGTGGGTCTCCGCCCCGGCCCGTTCCGTGTCCGGGTGGTGTGCCGTTGCCTCTGGCCGTGTCTGGTCCTGGTGGGTCGCTGCTCGTGGGTGTGCCCGGCCTCGACGGCATGTCTCCGCCCCGGCCCGTTCCGTGTCACGTGTCCCCGGCCGGTGATGACGCCGGGGACGCCGTAGGCAGCCGGCAAGCCGGGCCGGGTCCGGTCGGGCTCCGTGTCGATGAGGTCCTCGACGCCGTCGCCGGGCTCGTGGACAAGTCCGTGCTGTGCCGGGAGCCGGGGCCCGGCGGGGTGCGGTACCGGATGCTGGACACGTTGCGGCAGTACGGGCTGGAGCGGTTGCGGCGGAGGGCGGGGGAGGAGGGGGCCGCGCGGCGGCGGCAGCGGGACCGGATGCTGTGGCAGGCCGAGGAGTGTGAGCGCGGCTGGTTCGGGCCCGGGCAGCCGGAGACCGTCGCGCGGCTGCGCGCCGACCGGGACAATCTGCGTGCCGCCCTCGACTTCAGCCTGGCCACCCCGGGCGAGGAACGCGCCGGACTCAGGCTCGCCGGCGCCCTCTGGTTCTACTGGCACGCCTGCGGCGCCCCCCGCGAGGGCCTGTACTGGCTCGAACGGGCCCTGGCCGCCAGCCCCGAACCCACCCGGGAACGGGCCCGCGGCCTCTGGGTCGCCGGACTGCTGGCCGCCACCACCCAGGACTTCCCCCGGGGCCGCCGCCAGGCCGCGGACGCCCTCGCCCTCGCCCGTGCCCTGGGCGACACCGCCGAGGCCGCCCACGCCGAGTACGTCATCGGCGTCATCCGGCTGTTCGGCGACGACCTGCCCGGGGCTCTGACGCACTTCGAAGCCACCGTCGCCCGCGGCCCCGTACCCGGCCAGCACCTGAGCCTCGTAGGCCTCGACCAGGTCGAACTCGCCTGCGCGCTGGGCTTCCTGGGCGAGGCCGACCGGGCCGTCGAGGTCTGCGAGCGGGCCCTGCTGCTCTGCGAGCGGCACGGCGAGCAGTGGGTACGGTCGTACGTGCTGCGCATCCTCGCCCTCGCGCACACCGTCCGCCGCGACTGGCCCCGGGCCGAGCGGCACGCTCGCGAGGCACTGCGGCTCAAACACGCCGTCCACGACATCATCGGCATCGCCCTGACCCTCGACCTGCTCGCGTCGATCGCCGCCGAACGCGGCAACCACCGGCACGCGGCCCTGCTGATGGGCGGCGCCGACCGCGTCTGGGCCGACATCGACACCGGCCGCTGGGGCGCGCACACCCTCAACTCCGTACGCCGGGACAGCGAGGAGCGGGCCGGCCGGGCCCTGGGCCGGGACGCCTTCGAGCGGGCCCACCGGCGCGGCGGCGGACTCGGCCTCGCCGAACTCGTCGGCCAGGCCCTCCAGGAGCCGGTCCGCCCGCGCCCCGGGGACTCCCCGGCCCCGCACGACGACACCGCGGTCCGCCTGACCCGCCGCGAGTCGGAGGTCGCCCGGCTGGTCGCCGAGGGGCTCGCCAACCAGCAGATCGCCGACCGCCTGGTGATCGCCCGCCGCACCGCCGAAGGCCATGTGGAACGCATCCTCAGCAAGCTCGGCTTCAGCAACCGCAGTCAGATCGCCGCCTGGGTGACGGCGCAGAACTGACCCTCCCGCACCGGAACACCCACCCACCTCCCGAGGGGAACAGATGACCGTCCAACAGCCCTCCCTACCCGCCCCGTTCGACCACCGCATGGCCGTCTTCGACTCCGACGAGGACTTCGTGGCCGCCGCCCTGCCCTTCCTCGGCGAAGGCCTCGCCGCCCTCGGCGAACCACCGCCCGTGGCCATCGCCGACCCCCGCAACCTGGACCTGCTCCGGGACGCCCTCGGCGGCGACGCCAAGGACATCACCTGCATCCCGCACACCGACTGGTACACCGGCTCCGCCGCCAACGCCGTGGCCCGGGCCGCCGCCTACCTCGCCGCCCACGCCGCCCCGGGCGGCCGGATCCACCTCCTCATGGAGCCCGTGTGGAGCGGCCGAGCCGGCCGTTCGGCCCGCGAGACCACCGAGTGGATCCGCTACGAGGCCCTCGCCAACCCCCTCTTCGCCCCGATGGCCACCACCGCCATGTGCGCCTACGACACCCGCACCGCCGGACCCGCCGTCGTCGCCGCGGCCCGCCGCACCCACCCCGACACGGAGGTGTACGAGGACCCGGTACGGCTCGCGGCCGAACTCGACGCCGTACCGCTGCCGCTGCCCCCGTCCGGCGCCGAGCGCCTCGCCCAGCCGCACGCCGCGGCCGTACGGTCCTGGGCGCGGACCCGCGGCCTGCCCGCCGCCGACGCCGAGCTGTTCGGGACGGCCGTCGCGGAGACGGCGGCGGCCCTCGCCCCCCTGGACGGCGCTGCCCTGCTGTGGGGCGAGGCGCCCGCCTGCGTCTGCGAACTGCGTTCCCTCCGCCGGGTCGACGACCCGCTCGCCGGCTTCGTCCCGCCACCGCCCACCGGCCAGGACCCCGGACCGGGCCTGTGGTACGCCCGCCAGGTCTGCGCGTACGTCGACATCCGCGACGACAGCGAGGGCGCCACGGTCCGTCTGCAGTACGCGTGACCTGCACAAGCAGGTAGGGGATCGGGTAGTCCTCCCCCTGCGCCGGACCACCCCCGGGGATCACCCTGGACCCATGCTGCAACTCTCCGGGCGCCACCTCCCGGACCCCGACGCACGGTACGGTCCGTTCCCCCAGCCACCCCTGGGAGCGGGCCACCTCAGCGTCGAGTACGGGCCCCGGCTCTCCGCCGTCCGCGAGGCGCGCGCGGAGGTCCGCAGACAGCTGGAAGGCTGGGGGCTCGCGGAACGCGGGGAGGTGGCGGACGTCGCCGAGCTGCTCGTCGGCGAGCTGGCCACCAACGCCCTGGTGCACGCCGAGAGCGGCTTCCGGCTGTCCCTCTTCGCCTCGCACGGCGTACTGCGCTGCGAGGTCGCCGACGCGGAGCGCCGGGTGCCGCGGGTGCTGGACGCGGGCACCGGGGAGAACGGCCGTGGGATGTTCCTGGTGGACGCGCTCGCCCGGCGCTGGGGCTGCCACCGGGACGGGCCGGGCAAGACCGTGTGGTTCGAGCTCGGTACGTGTGGGGCGGACGGCTGTGGTCGGCGACAGCCGTGACGCTCCGCTGGGGTGGGCCGTGGGCGGTGCGTTGTGCCGCCTCGGCCTGTCTCCGGGCTGCGGGTTGTCCGTGGTCGCTCGCGCCCACGCGGCGGAGCCGCAGATCGACACAGCCCCGCGCCCCTTGAGGTGATTGCGCTCCTGCCCTCTTGTCGGGCCGGGTTCTTTGCGGTTTCTTGATCTGTATGGCCGAGATCACGGATCACACGGGTGCGCAGGAGTCCCAGCCGCGTAAGGCGAGCTGGAAGTACATCGGGCCGGGCATCGTCGTCGCGGCGACCGGTGTCGGTGCCGGTGACCTGGTCGCCACGCTCATCGCGGGCAGCAACTTCGGCTACACCCTGCTGTGGGCCGCGATCATCGGCTGCCTGGTGAAGATCTCGCTGGCCGAGGCGGCGGGCCGCTGGCATCTGTCCACGGGCCGCACCCTGTTCGACGGCTGGGCGAGCCTCGGCCGCTGGACCACGTGGTTCTTCGCCGTGTACGTCGTCGTCTGGGGCTTCGTCTACGGCGCGGCGGCGATGTCGTCGAGCGCGCTGCCGCTGCAGGCGCTGTTCCCGGACGTGATGGACCTGAAGTGGTGGGCCATCGCCTGCGGCCTGGTCGGCCTGGTCTTCGTCTGGTTCAACAAGTACGCCGTGTTCGAGAAGGTCATGACGGTCCTGGTGGGCGTCATGTTCGTGGTGACGGTGTACCTGGCCATCCGGGTCACCCCGAACATCGGCGACGCCTTCGCCGGACTCCTCCCCGTCCTGCCCGACGAGAAGGACTCGATCCTCAACACCCTGGGCCTGATCGGCGGCGTCGGCGGCACCATCACGCTCGCGGCGTACGGCTACTGGGTCAACGCCAAGGGCTGGACCGACACCGGCTGGATGAAGGTCATGCGCCTGGACAACCGCGTCGCCTACGCCACGACCGGCATCTTCGTGATCGCCATGCTCTTCGTCGGCGCGGAGCTGCTCCACTCGGCCAACATCGCGATCTCGAGCGGCGACAAGGGCCTGATCCAGCTGGGCGACATCCTGGAGGCGGAGTACGGCGCGGCGACGGCGAAGTTCTTCCTGATCGGCTTCTTCGCCACGTCGTTCACCTCGCTGATCGGCGTCTGGCACGGCGTGAGCCTGATGTTCGCCGACTTCACGGCACGGCTGTCGGGCAAGGAGGCCGTCAAGGGCGAGGAGATCGCCTCCGGCAAGCGCGAACGCTCCTGGCCCTTCCGCGCCTACCTGCTCTGGCTCACCTTCCCGCCGATGGTGCTCCTCTTCGAGGACGAGCCCTTCCGTCTGGTCATCATCTACGGCGTCCTCGGCGCGGCCTTCCTGCCCTTCCTCGCCGGCACCCTGCTGTGGCTGCTGAACTCCAGCCGTACGCCGAGGCAGTGGCGCAACGGCCCGTTGAGCAATGCCATGCTCGCCATCGCGGGCCTGCTGTTCCTCGTCCTGTGCGTGAAGCAGATCTGGGACCAGCCGTGGGGGGACTTCTTCTAGGCAGCGAGGCGGGCCGGGAGGCGGGCGGGGAGAATCGACGGATGACCGAGCAGCCACTCCCACCACCCGGCCCCGGCTTCGGCCCGCCCCCACCGCAGTACGCGCCCGCGCGGCCCGCCTACGCGCCGCCGCCCGTCCCGTACCCGCCCGCACCGGCCCCGTACCCGCCGACCCCGCCCCCGTACGCCCAGAACCCGCCCCAGCAGCCGGCCCCGGCCGGACCGGACTTCCTCGCCGTCGACAAACGCAACGCGGTCGTCGTCGACGCGACCGGCGTCGCCTTCGAGGCGGCCGGCCAGACGATCGAGTTCCGCTGGCCCGAGATCCGCGGCGTCCACTACCGGGCGAGCCCCGACGGCAAGGCGCTGATGGTCTCGGTGGTCCACATGGACGGCAGGTTCTACGAGTGCGTGGTGGAGGCCAAGCCCAGGACCCGGCTCCAGGAGTGGTTCCCGCAGCTGGCCTGGGTGCTCGGCCACTACCGGCCGATGGGCTGACGGCGTCCCGGAGCCGCTACGGCAGCCCGTGGACGTGCGGTCCGACCGCGTTCGACCAGGCGTTGCCCGCCGTCGCGTCCCAGTTCGTCGACCAGGTCATCGCGCCCCGCAGGCCGGGATACGTCCGCGGCGGCTTGAAGGAACCGCACCCCGTGCCCTTGGCCAGGCAGTCCAGGGCGTTGTTCACGACGGACGGCGACACATAGCCGCTCCCCGCGCCCCGGGTCGAGGCGGGCAGGCCGAGCCCCACCTGGGACGGGGCCAGGCCGCCCTCCAGATGGATGCAGGCCAGGGCGGTCAGGAAGTCCACCGAGCCCTGGCTGTAGACCTTGCCGTCGCAGCCCAGCATGGAACCGCTGTTGTAGTACTGCATGTTGACGACCGTGAGGATGTCCTTGATGTTCAGGGCGGTCTGGAAGTAGGAGTTCGACGTCGACTGCATGTCGATGGTCTGCGGTGCCATCGTGATGATCAACGACGAGCCCGCCTTCGCCGAGAGCGACCGCAGCGCCTGGGTCATATAGGTCGCGTTGAGGCCGTTCTCCAGGTCGATGTCGACGCCGTCGAAGCCGTACGTCTGCATCAGCGAGTGCACCGAGTTCGCGAAGTTCGCCGCCGAGGCCGCGTCGTTCACCGCCACCGTGCCGCGCTCACCCCCGACCGAGACGATGACCTTCTTCCCGGCGGCCTGCTTGGCCCTGATGTCCGCCTTGAACTGGTCGACGGTGTAGCCGCCGAGACCGGCCGAGTCCAGGTTGAAGGTCACCGCGCCCGGCGTCGAGGTCGCGTCGGCGAAGGCGACGGCGATGATGTCGTACTGCGACTGGACGTCGGCGAGCCTCTGGACCGTGGCCCCGTTGTCGAAGTTCTGCCAGTAGCCGGTCACCGCGTGCTTGGGCAGGGCGGGACCGGGACCGGTCGGCGCGTTCGTCCGGCCCGTCACCGCCGCCGACTTCGGCGACTCTCCCGCCGCGTTGGTCGCCGCGACCTGGAAGGAGTACGAGGTGGAGGAGGCGAGGCCGGTCACGGTCGCCGAGGTGCCGGAGACGGCCGTCACCTTCGTCCCGTCGCGGTAGACGGTGTAACCCGTGGCCCCGGAGACGGTGTTCCACGCCAGCGACACCGACGAGGACGACGTACCGGAGACGTTCAGACCGCCCGGCGCGGCCGGGACCGTGGGGCCGGGGTCGGTGCCGCCGCCCCCGTCGGGCCCGAACACCGACACGTCGTCCGCGTAGTACGCGGCCTGCCCGTACCAGCCGTGCGTGTACACCGTCACCGAGGTCGTCGACGATCCCGTCCTGAAGGTCGTCGACAGCTGCTTCCAGGAGGAGGAGTCCGGGGTCCAGGTGGACACGTCGGTCGTGCCCGTGCCCGAGACGCCGAGGTAGGCGTAGCCGCCCCGGACCCAGGCGCCCAGGGTGTACGTCGAGCCGGGCTTCACCCGCACCGTCTGGGAGCACCGGGCGTTGTCCTGCCCCGCCGGGGTCCCCTTCAGCGCGGCCGTGCCGGCGTGCACCGGGGAGGAGACGGCCGTACCGCTTCCCGCGGAACAGGTCCAGTCGCTCAGGCCCGACTCGAAGCCGGCGTTCCTGGCGTTGTTGACGTCGGCGGCGGAGGCCTGGCCGACGGTCGTGACAGTGAGGGCCAGGGCGGCCAAGAGGGCGCCCGGCCACAGCCGCGGGTATCGCCTACATATGGACATGACAAGAAAATGGTCCAGACCAACCGGCCTGTCAATAGGTTCAGACCAATTCCGGGGCGAGTTCGAGTCCATGGGTGTCGAGCGGCGGGATGCTCAACCTGCCCCGTTTTGACGCATCTTGCGCAATGACAGTTCCTCGCGAGCTACACAAACGCTGTTCTCCGGTCACAGAGCCGTGGATACAGTGCTGAGGTAGTCACGCAGTGAAGTCACCGAAGTGGGCCGGAGTCACACCGGCGCGCCGACGGGCATGGGGAAACGGGGAGCCGCGCGTGCCAACTGCCATTGCCGTGACCAGTGCCGACATGGCACTGCCGCCACAGGACGAACGCACCCTGCCCGCCGTCGTGCTGAGGGACATCGACCGGCGCCCCCTGGAACAGGCGCTCGCCGAGATGCAGACCCTGGTCGAGCACCACGGACACGTCATCGTGGTCTGCTCCCAGGCCGCGCCCACCGCCGTACAGCGCCGGCTGCACACCCTGCGCTCCCTCATGGAGAGCGACCGCATCGCCCTCTTCCGCCCGGACCTGCCCCCGCTCGGACTGGCGGTCCTGGCCCGCCAGTTACGGCAGCTGGCGTCCTGCGACATCAGCCCCGGCGTGCTCGCCTCGGCGGGCCGGCTGCTCGTCCACTACATCCACGCCGGGGCGCTGCTGGGCTCCGTCACCCGGCTCGACCGCGTCCCCGTCGGCCTGAAGTCACACGCCAAGTCCTGGGTCCCGGGCAGCCAGTTCGGCGTCCTCGCCCACCCCGAGCCGCGACTCGTCAGAATCACCCCCGAAGCCGCCCTCCCCGGCCCCGAGTTCGGCACCTGGATGCTCGTCGCCAAGGGGCAGCTCCAGTCCGACTGGGTCACCACCACCCTCGCCCCCTCCTGGAAGGTGCAGGGGCTGCGCGAGATCCCGCTCCCGGCCGAGTCGCCCGACTGGTGGGGCACCGGCAAGCTGATCGAGTTCTGCAGCTTCCTGCCCGACCTGTCGGTCCTCTACCAGCTGGTCACCTCCGTACGGCGCGGCAGCTGCCACTGGTGCGGCATCGACGTCATCGGCGACCGCTGCGTGTTCTGTTCGGCCATGCCACCCGTCTACGACAGCCCGCCCCCCAAGCAGCTCGAGAGCCGAACGGCCGTCGGGGCAACGGGTGGACGCCGCCCGGGGTGAACCCCGACACCGCTCGCCGGCACCGCTCCGATCCCGACCGACCGCTATCCCCAACGAGGTTGCACGGTTCATGAACTCCCGTCAGCGCCGCGGCGTGATTCTCCTGCTCCTGTCGGTCCTCTGCGCCCTGGGCGCCTTCGCCGGCGTGCTCTCCGTCATAGGCGACGTGAAGTCCAAGGTCGGACCCGAGGTCACCGCCTACCGGCTGAAATCCGACGTGCCGCCCTACACCACGCTCACCACGGGCCAGTTCGAGAAGATCAAGATGCCCGAACGCTGGCTGTCCGACAACGCCGTCACCGATCTGCGGGACATCCAGGGCAAGATCGCCGTCACGACCCTGCGCTCGGGCTCCCTGCTCCAGTCCGACATGATCGTCCGCCGGCCCGCCCTCCGGCCGGGCCAGCAGGAGGTCGCCATCATGATCGACGCGGCGACCGGCGTGGCCGGCAAGATCACGCCCGGCTCCTCGGTCAACGTGTACGCCACGTTCGAGGGCAAGCGCGAGGGCGACCCCGACCAGTCGAAGATCATCGTTACCAACGCCGAGGTCATCGACGTGGGCGACCTGACCGCGCTGAAGCCGGACGAGAACAACCGCACCCAGCGGCCCACCGACGCCGTCCCCATCACCTTCGCGCTGTCCGCCCTCGACGCCCAGCGCATCACCTACGCCGAGTCGTTCGCCCAGCGGGTCCGGCTCGCCCTCGTCGCGCCCGGCGGCGACACCACGGTCCCGGAGCAGGACCGGACGTACGAACTCGCGAAGGACAAGTGAGAGGCCCGCATGCCCACGAGGATCCTCCCGGCAGTCGGTGAAGCGGACGCCGTCCGGTCCATCACGACGCTGCTCAGCCAGCTCCCGGACGCCGAGCCGGTGGCCCCGGTGGCCGACTCCACCCAGCTCATCGACACCCTCGCGCGGCTCGCCGCCGAGTCCGTCGACGAACTGCCCGAGGTCGTGGTCGTGCACGAGCGGATCGGCCCGGTCCCCGCGCTGGAGCTGATCCGCGAAGTGGCCCTGCGCTTCCCGGCCGTCGGCGTCATCCTCGTCACCTCGGACGCGAGCCCCGGCCTCTTCCAGGCCGCCATGGACTACGGCGCCCGCGGCCTCGTCGCCCTGCCCCTGAGCTACGAGGAACTGGCCAGCCGCGTCCAGGCGGTCGCCCAGTGGTCCGTCGGTGTACGGCGCCACCTGGGCGCCGGCGGCGACGTCTTCACCGGCGTCGGAGGCACCGTCGTCACCGTCAGCGGCGCCAAGGGCGGAGCCGGAGCCACCCTGACCGCCATCCAGCTCGCCCTCGCCGCCCAGGCCTCCGGCCGCAGCACCGCCCTGGTCGACATGGACCTCCAGACCGGCGACATCGCCTCCTACCTCGACGTCCAGTTCCGCCGCTCCGTCGTCGACCTGGCCGCCATCACGGACATCTCCCCGCGCGTCCTGGCCGACGCGGTCTTCCGCCACGACACCGGCCTCGCCCTGCTGCTAGCCCCCGCCGAAGGGGAACGCGGCGAGGACGTCACCGACCGCGCCGCCCGCCAGATCGTCAGCGCGCTGCGCTCCCGCTACGAGGTCGTCGTCATCGACTGCGGCGCCCAGATCGGCGGCGCGGGCGCGGCGGCCGTGGAGATGGCGGACCGGGCCCTGCTCATCACCACGCCGGACGTGGTCGCCGTACGGGGCGCCAAACGGGCGGTACGGATGTGGGACCGGCTGCAGATCCGCAAGGCCGAGGAGACGACCGTCGTCGTCAACCGGCACAGCCGCGGTACGGAGATCCAGCCGCCCCTGATCCAGAAGATCACCGGCACCGCGGTCGCCGCCACCGTCGTCCCCGCCAACTTCAAGGAACTGCAGAGCGTCGTGGACGCGGGCCGCATCCACGAGCTGGAGAACAAGAGCTCGGTGAAACAGGCCCTGTGGGGCCTGGCGGGGGAGTTGGGCCTGGTCAAGGTCCCGGACGGGGGTCAGAAGGGGGGCCGGGGGGCGGTGGGCTTTCGGCGGAGGAGGGAGGGGGGATGAGAGTGCTTCGTGGTGCACGGGAGCGAGACCGGGGCCAGGTGACCATCGAGTTCCTCGGGATGACACCGACGATCATCGTGACGCTGGTGGCGCTGTGGCAGGTCGTGCTCGTGGGTTACACGTTCATCCTCGCGGGAAACGCGGCGGACGAGGCGGTGCGGGCGGCGACGGCGGCGGAGCCGGGCGCGCGTGACGGTGCCTGCGAGGACGCCGGGCTCAAGCACCTGTCGGAGGCGTGGCGATCCGGTGCGGACGTGACATGCGGCGGCTCCGGTTCCGGTTACGTCACGGCCGACGTGCACCTGGAGGTCCCGATCCTCTTCCCGGGCACGCTGTCCGTTCCGTTCCCGGTGGACGGCCACGCGGGTGCGGTCGAGGAGGCGGACTGAGATGGCGTGTCCCGGCAAGGGCCGTGACCGGGGGCAGGTCGCGATCGAGTTCATCGGCTTCCTGCCGATCCTGATCCTCGTCGGGCTGGCGGCGGTACAACTCGGCCTGATCGCGTACACGGCCCAGCAGGCGGGGACGGCGGCCCGGACCGGGGCGCGCAGTGCGTCGCTGGAGGGGCCGTACGAGGCGGACTGCCGCGCGGCGGTGAGCAGTTGGCTGGCCGATGAAACCGACTGCGGCGCGGCGCCCGGCGCGGACGAGGTCACCGTCACGGCCACCGTGCAGATCCCGTCCCTCGTGCCCGGCTGGGACTTCGACCCGGCGGTCAAGACCGCCACGATGCCGCTCGACCACTGAAAGACGAGCTAGGAGCACCGCACCCATGAGCCTGCGAGCACGCATCAACACCCCCGAGGAGCACGGCAACCGGGGCGAGGACGGCCACATGGTCGCCTCCTACCGGGCCAAGCTCCTGGAGGAGATCGACCTCGCGGAGATGAGCTCGCTGGCCGCCGCCGAGCGCAGGGCGCGGCTGGAGCGGGTGCTCGGGCACATCATCAGCCGCGAGGGCCCGGTCCTGTCGACCGTGGAACGCTCGCAGCTGATCCGCAGGGTGGTCGACGAGGCGCTGGGCCTCGGCATCCTGGAGCCGCTCCTGGAGGACGCCTCCATCACGGAGATCATGGTGAACGGCCCGGACGCGATCTTCGTGGAGCGCGGCGGCCGGGTGGAGCAACTGCCTCTGCGCTTCGCCTCCAACGACCAGCTCATGCAGACGATCGAGCGGATCGTCTCGACGGTCAACCGCCGCGTGGACGAGTCGAACCCGATGGTCGACGCCCGCCTCCCTTCCGGCGAGCGCGTCAACGTCATCATCCCGCCCCTGTCCCTGACGGGCGCCACCCTCACGATCCGCCGCTTCCCGCGCTCCTTCACGCTCCAGGAGCTGATCGGCCTCGGCTCGCTCGACGAGCACATGCTGTACCTGCTGGCGGGCCTGGTGCAGGCGAAGTTCAACGTCATCGTCTCGGGCGCGACGGGCACGGGCAAGACGACCCTGCTCAACGCCCTCTCCGGACTGATCCCCGAGGGCGAGCGCATCATCACCATCGAGGACTCGGCCGAACTCCAGCTCCAGCAGGCCCACGTCATCCGCCTGGAGTCACGCCCGCCGAACGTCGAGGGCAAGGGCCAGGTGTCGATCCGCGACCTGGTCCGCAACTCCCTGCGCATGCGCCCCGACCGCATCGTCGTCGGTGAGGTCCGAGGCGGCGAGTCCCTCGACATGCTGCAAGCCATGTCCACGGGCCACGACGGCTCCCTCGCCACCGTCCACGCCAACAGCGCCGAGGACGCGCTGATGCGCCTCCAGACCCTGGCCTCCATGTCGGACGTGGAGATCCCCTTCGTCGCGCTGCACGACCAGATCAACAGCGCGGTGGACGTCATCGTGCAGCTGACGCGGTTCGCGGACGGCGCCCGCCGCATCACCGAGATCGCCCTGATGGACAGCCACGGCAGCGACCCGTACCGGCTGGTCACGGTCGCCCGTTTCAACGCGCGGCCCATGAGTTCCGACGGCCGTATCCACGGCGCCTTCGAGCACTTCCCCGTCCCACGCCGCACCGCCGACCGCCTCTACATGGCCAGCCAGCCCCTCCCGCAGGCCTTCGGCATCGCCCGGTCCGCGGACCAGCTAGCCACCCGAGAAGCCAGGTAGGACCGACCGATGGATCTGCAAACGCTCATCACGCTCACCACGGGCGTCACCCTGCTGACGTGCGTCCTCGCGGTCGTCGGCCTGCACTCCTACGCCACGGGCAAGGCGCAGCGCCAGGCGCTCGTCGACCGCCTCTCCGCCACCGGCCACGTCCCGGTCGGCGGCCGCCGCCGCAACTTCCAGGGCATCGACCGCCGCCTGCGGCGCACCAGACTCGGCAAGAAGCTGGAACTCCGCCTGGCGGCGACGGGCCTGGACATCACCCCGGGTGAGTTCTTCGTCTACATGCTCGCCACGGTCGCCGGCCTGTGGCTGATCGGCCAGGCGGCCCTGGCCCCGTTCTTCGGCCCGCTGGCGGGCCTGCTCGGCATCGGGGTCGCCGTCCAGTTCCTCAACTGGCAACGCCAGAAACGCATCGAGAAGTTCATCAACCAGCTCCCCGAGATGGCCCGGATCCTCGCCAACGCGACCCAGGCGGGACTCGCTCTGCGCACGGCGATCGGCATGGCGGCGGAGGAGATGGAGGCCCCGGCGGGCGAGGAACTGGGCAAGGTCTCCGCGCAGCTCGCGGTGGGCGCGTCGCTGGACGAGGCACTCGACGAGATGGCGGAGCGCCTCCCGTCCCGCGAACTGGTCGTCCTCGTCACCACCCTCGTCCTGTCCAACCGGGCGGGCGGCCAGGTCGTGAGCGCCCTGCGGAACCTGACGGAGACCCTGGAGGAACGCAAGGAGACCCGACGCGAGGTCCGCACCCAGCTCTCCCAGGTCAGCATGACGTCGTACGCCGTGCCGGTCCTGGGCGTGGGCTCGCTCTTCCTGATGAACGGGGTGAAGGACGGCGCCCTGGACCGCATGACCGGCTCCCCCTTCGGCCAGGGGGCGGTCATCATCGCCTTCGCGCTCTACGCCGTCGGCTTCGTCCTCATCCGCCGCCTGTCCCGCATCGACGTCTGAGAAGCCAGGAGGGAACGGAACCCATGGGACTTCTCCTCGCCCTGCTGATGGGCCTCAGCGTCTGGGGCGTCTTCGCCGGTATCCGCATGTACCGCGCCGAGGCCAAACTGCCGGGGGATCTCGCGTTGGCCCTGGAGGTCGGCTCCACGCGTACGGGAGCAGTGGACTCCCTGATCGACCGCATGGGCATGCGCTACGCCCCCGCGGTCCTGCGCCTGATGGGCCCCAAGCAGGTGGCCAAGTACCGCCGCAAGATCGACCTGGCGGGCAACCCGGGCGGCCTGACGATCGACCGCTACGCGGCCCGCCGGGCGGTCTACGGGGCCCTCGGCGCCGTCGGCTTCCTGGTGTTCCTGATGCGGGGCCAGCTCCTGGTGGCCCTGTTGCTGCTGGCCTTCGGCGCGTTCTGGACGGAGGTGGGCATCTGGTCGGCGATCCGCATCCGCAAGGACGTCATCGAACGGACCCTGCCGGACTTCCTGGACGTCCTCGCCGTCGTGGTCAGCGCCGGCCTCGGCTTCCGCCAGGCCCTGGACCGGGTCGCCTCCAAGTACGAGGGCCCCTGGGCGGACGAACTGCGCATCACCCTCCGCCAGATGGACCTCGGCATGAGCCGCCGCGAGGCCTTCGCGGAACTGCGGCGCCGCAACGACTCCGAGCAGGTCGCCATGTTCGTCACGGCGTTGCAGCAGGGCGAGGAACTGGGCGCCCCGATCGTCGACACGCTGGTGGCCCTCGCCAAGGACATGCGGCGCACGGACGCGCAGAACGCCCGTCGCAAGGCCGCCCGGGCCGTCCCCAAAGCCACGATGATGATCACGACCTTCATGGTCCCGGCCACGATGCTCCTGCTCGGCGCCGGCCTGATCCTCGGCTCGGGCACGGACTTCGGCTCGGTGACGGGCAAGTAGGGGGGCGGGCGACAGCATGTCGATGACAGGGGAACGGACGGGGCTGCTTCGCCGCCGCCGTCCCAGGACACCGGAGATCACCACGCCCCCGGCAGGCACGGTCCTCCCTACCCACGCCCGCACGGGCGCGCCGGACATCCCGGTGACGTCGGCGTTGCCGCCGGGGTGGGAGGCGGTGGAGGGGGGTGGAGTTCAGGGGGATGCGGACGGCGGGTCGGAAGGGCAGGCGGACGGCGAGCCGGATCCGGGTGCGCACGGCCGGTCAGCCGCCGACGGCGCCCCGCCCCGACAGGGGCCACCCGCACCACCCGACAACGAGAGCCGCACGGGTGGTGCGGATGGGAACCCCGTCCCGGCCGAAGGCCGGGGCACGGCCACGGATACCCCCACCAGCCCCGCGATCGACATCCAGGTCAACGCCCTACAGGCACTGTCCCGACAGGTCTTCGGTTTCCGCCTGGCCATGATCGCCCTGGCCACCCCCACCGCCCTCCTCAACGCCAACGAGGGCGTCCCCACCCGCCTGGTGGGCGCAGCCGTAGTAGTCACCTTCATGACGTCCTACGTCCTCTTCAGGGACTGGGAACGCTTCGGCCCCCTCCTCCTCCGCCACCCCACCCTCCTCGCCGCCGACACCCTCTTCGGCGCCCTCCTCCTCATCTCCGCGGGCCCCGACAGCACCCTCGCCTACGTCAGCGTCTGCACCCCCCTCCTGGCCGGCCTCGTCTACGGCTGGCGAGGAGCAGCAGTGTTCGCCAGCCTCCAGGCCCTCCTGCTCCTCCTCATCCACGCGGCACAGGAGAACCCACCCCCCGGCCTCGCGGAGGCGACCCTCCTGCCCGGCCTCTGCGTCGTCGCCGGCGCCGTGGGCTCCAGCCTGCGCAACCTCATGCTCCGCTTCGGCGCGGCCACCCAGGCCCTCACCACCGTCCAGGCCCGGCTCGCCGTGACGGAAGCGGTCAGCGCCGAACGCGCCCGTCTGGCCCGCGAGATGCACGACTCGGTCGCCAAGACCCTGCACGGCGTGGCACTGGCAGCCGACGGCCTGACGACCTCCACAGCCACCGACCAAATGAACCCGACCCTGATCAGACAGCAGGCGGCACTGGTCGCCCGCTCCGCCCGCCGCGCAGCCGCCGAATCCCGCGAGCTCCTGGCGGACCTGCGCCGCGAATCGGACCCGTCCCAGGCCACGGACGTCCTGGTCGAACTGGCCGCCCGCACCCGCGACTTCAGTGCCCGCACCGGCCTCCCCGCCGTCTACCACCCCACCGGCGAGCACTCCGTACCCCCCGTCCCACCCGCCGTGGCCCGCCAGCTCCTCACCATCGCCGCGGAAGCGATGGAGAACGCCCACCGCCACGCACACCCCACCCGCGTCGACGTCAGCGCGGGCGTCCACGGCGACCTGCTCCGCATCAGCGTCCACGACGACGGAAACGGCCTGCCACCCGGCACGACACTCGAACAACTCCGCCGAACGGGCCACTTCGGCCTGGTCGGCATGGTCGAACGCGCCGCCTCGGTGGGCGCCCGCATCCGCATCGGCCGCGGCGGCCACTCCCAGGGCACGGAAGTCCGCCTGGAACTCCCCCTGGCGGCCCTGACCACCCCCACCGCCTGAAAGGAGGCTCCTGATGCCGGACCATCCGCTCCCGCACCCCGGCGCCGCACCACAGCCGCCGCCCCACCCCTTCACGGACCTCGCTCAGCCCGCACAGCAGCCGAGCCGCACCCTCCGGGTCGTCGTGGCGGACGACAACCCCGTCGTCCGAGCGGGCCTCACCGCGCTGCTCTCCGGCCGCGCGGACATCACGGTCGTGGCGGAGGCGACCGACGGCCGCCAGGCCTGCGAGGCAGCTCGCCGGCACCACCCGGACGTAGTCCTCCTGGACGTCCGCATGCCCGGCGTGGACGGCATCTCGGCCCTCCCGTATCTGGTGGGAATCGCCCCGGTCGTGATGCTGACGTACAGCAGGGAGTCGGAGATCGTCCAGGAGGCCCTGCGCCGAGGAGCGGGCGGCTACCTGGTCCACGGCGAGTTCACGGCCGACCAGCTGGTGGATGCCGTACGGGACATCAAACAGGGCAGGGCCCACTTCACCCCCACGGCAGCGCAGGCCCTGCTCGCCCAACTCCGCCAGGACCAGTCATCAAATGCGACTGCATACGGAATCACTACCTCCGCAAACGCGCATACCAATTCCCAAGAGCGGCCCCGACCAGCAGATTCACCTCTCTCCATCACCCCACCCTCACCCATTTCTTCACAAAACCTTTCGCAGGTGCAATCAAGTGTGGGACAGTCTTCATCCGGGTGGCCCGACAGGTCGCGGTTCCAACTGAGCGCGAGGGAGGCGGAGATCATGGACCTCATCGCGTCCGGCATGAACAACCAGCAGATCGCCGCCACGTGCTTCATCAGCGAGAAGACCGTCAAGAACCACATCAACCGCATCTTCGCCAAACTCCACAGCACCAGCCGCTCCGAGGCCGCCGCGAAATGGCTCGGCACGGCACCGGACTCATCCCGAGGGCTGGGGTGACCTTTGATGACGGAACGGACGAAGAGCCGGTCGATCCTCCACGATTGGGCCCGGAATTGGGCCCTGGGGCCCTCCCGCGGACGCCATGTTCCGCCGTACGTTCCCCCTGTCGAAAGCGACACAGCCGAAACCGGAGGGGAACACCATGAGCGACCTGATGCTGAAGACCGCCGTCGCGACCAAGGTCCGTGTGAACGGCTGGAAGAACACGACGACCGAGGCGATGCGCCGCCGCGCCGGCGACAGGGGACAGACGGCGGTCGAGTATCTGGGCATCATCGCGGTGGTGGTGGCGATCGTGCTGGCCATTACGGGAACCAGCATCGGTACGACGATCCTCAACAAGATCACGACTCTGATCAACCGGGTCGGGAATTGACGGGACCGCGTAGGTACGGCGACGCAGGGCAGGCCTTCCCCATCTACATCACGGTGGTGGGGGGCCTGCTCTTCCTTGCGCTCGCCTACTTCGCAGTGGGTCAGGCGACAGTGAACCGGGGCGGTGCCCAGACGGCGGCCGACGCCGCCGCGCTCGCGGCTGCTCAGGATGCCCGGGACGAGCTCGCGGACAAGTGGGTCGAGGCCGTTCTCGATCCCAACCAGTGGCAGGACATCTTCAACGGCGACGTACCACTGACTGGCGACCCATGTTCACGTGCGCATCAGCTCGCGGGCTGGAACGACGCCGACGTCCAGGGATGCTCGGGCAGCGGGCTGCCCCTGGGGTACGAGGTCGTTGTGCAGACTCGGACAACCATGGGGGAGTCGATCGTCCCCGTCACTGCGCAGAAGAAGTCGAGGGCCAATGCCACGGCCGTCATCGAGCCCCTCTGCGAGTTCAAGCTCCCTGCCGAGGGCGCGGGGGACAACTCGCTTCCCCGCCTCACTTGCGACGGCAAAGAGTGGGACCTGAAGCCGGACGATCTCACCGAGCTCCCGGAACCCGAGGATCTTTTCGACGTCCACCTGGCCGACTGAGAAGCGAACGACGAGTGATGAAGGAAGCGGAGAGATGAGCATGCGGTTCACTGAGAGGGCCCGCAGGAGGATGGTCGCGTTGTTTCTGGCGGCTGGGCTGGCCCTGGGGACGGCCAGTTGCGGTGATGGCGGCGACGACAAGAAGCCCGACACGTCGGCCTCCGCTTCCAAGGGGCGTGGCTCCGCGCCGAGCGCGCAGGAGGGGAAGTCGGAGGCGCCGCTGGCCGAACTCAAGGGCAAGGACGGCCTACTTCTCCAGATCACGTCCGCGCAACGGGACGCGGGCGGATTCGTCACCGTGAACGGCCAGTTCAAGAACGACGGTTCAGATTCGCTCACCATCCCGGCCGAACTGCGCGGTGACGAGACGGAGATCCTCAAGCACGGCACATCACTCGGCGGTGCGACGCTCGTGGACTCGACTGGGAAGAAGCGCTACTACGTGCTGCGCGACACCGACGGACGACCGCTGACGACAACGGGCCTCACCACGATCGAGTCCGGGCAGACCATCCCGGTCTTCCTTCAGTTCCCCACTCCGCCCACGAGCACCACTGACGTCATGCTCCAGGTCCCGACGTTCTCCAGCGCCCCCATCAAGATCTCCGGATGAGGCCGACCATGACCCCCATCCACACCCGACCGGCGCCCCCACGCCTCGCCCTGGTCCTCACCGCCGCCACCCTCATGGTCGCCACGAACATCTACGGCGCCGTCTCCGCTCACGCGGACGAAACCCCCGGCGTCCCTCCTGGCACCGAGGCTTCCCCCTCCGCCCCCGTAGAGGTCGATCCCAACGACCCCGACCTCAAACTCCCCGAGGGCGCCACCCTGGCCTCCGCCAAGGTCCTCGACATCAAACAGGTCGTAGAAGACCAGAGCGGCGACGAACGACGGGAAGACACCAACGCCGACGTCAAGTTCGCCCTCCAGGCCGAGGTTCTCTTCGGCAAAGACAGCGCGAAACTCGGCGCGGAGGCGAAGGCGCGTATCTCCGCGATCGCCGAGGAGATCAAGACGCAGAACGCGACGAAGATCCGTGTCTTCGGCTTCACCGACAACCTGGGCTCCTCCGCCCACGGCGATGTTCTGTCCCGGAAGCGCGCGGACGCCGTACAGAACGTCCTGGCCCAGGAACTGACCGACTCCAACGTCACCTACGAGGTACGCGGCTACGGCGAGCAGTACCCCATCGCGGACAACTCCTCGGAACCCGGCCGCAAGAAGAACCGCCGAGTCGAGGTCTCCTTCCCCCGCTCGGAGGGCTAGTTGTATGAGGGCTGGACGTTGGTGACGCCCGCCGACAAGCGTGAGGCTGGCGGCCGTCCGCCAGCTCCGCTGTGGGGCCGGTGGTAGTTGTAGTGGATGTTCCAGACAGCGATCGCAGCCGAGCGGGGTCCTCGCTGGTGAACTCCCGGGCGTAGAGCAGTTCCTCGGCCAGGATTCGCGGATAGCGCTCCACCTTCCCGTTGTGGCGGGGCGTGTAGGGCTTGGTCTTCTAGTGCCGTGACTGG
This sequence comes from Streptomyces sp. NPDC008137, assembly GCF_042957035.1. Lineage (NCBI taxonomy): Bacteria > Bacillati > Actinomycetota > Actinomycetes > Kitasatosporales > Streptomycetaceae > Streptomyces > Streptomyces sp. NPDC008137. Next base: position 344,395 of record NZ_JBIBHN010000003.1, read on the forward strand.
CCACCGACGATGCGTGCGAAGTCGCCTGATCGGTAGCAGGCACCGTTGTCGGTGACGACTCGGTGGATGTGGGTGATGCCGTGTGCGGCGAACCAGACCTTGGCTCGGGCGAAGAAGGCCGCCGCGGTCGCTCCCTTCTCATCCGCGAGGGGCTCGGTGCAGGAGAGCCGGGAGAAGCCGTCGACGACCGAGTGGAGGTAGGTGTAGCCGCGTTTCGCGCCCGCTGACTTCGCCCGACCAGCGGCTCTGGCCTGATCGCTGTCGCGGCCGTGGACGCGCCACCCTCCGCCGTCAGGGATTCGGCCGACCCTCTTGACGTCCAGGTGGACCATGTGGCCGGGCCAGCGAGCGGTGATCTTCCCCGGCTTGCGGTTGTTGTCCCCGTTCGGGTCAATGAATCGGCGTCTGCCAAGGCCCAGTCGGGTGAGGTGTCGGGTGCGGCGGTTGATCGCAAAGCCGAGATCGGCCAGTTCGTCGGTGATCCGCTGGGCGGACCACTTGTGCTCGCGTCGCCAGGTCTCGATCTGCTCGATGACCCAGGCTGGTGTCGCGGTAGGGCTCGCGTGCGGTGTCGAAAGTCGGTCTTGCAACCCGACGTCTCCGTGACGTGGCCAGCGGTTGACCCACTTCGACGCGCACGCCCGGGAAGTTCCCATCTCTGCTGCGACGTGAGCGATCGGGCGGGTCTTGCAGCGCTCCACAAGACGTCGCCGGCCTTCGACTGAGAGAGGTGCGTTGGCGTGGGTCATCGGGTCTCAGCCGTTTCATTCTCAGCCGCGGTGACTTTGGCCGGTCGGAGCAGCCAGCGGAGCGCGACGAGGCCGAGGATGAGATGCAGGACGCTGGCTGCCGCCGCGGCGACGTGCAGTCCGGTAAGGAAGGCCGACTTGGCGTCGGTCACGGTCGCCGCTGTCAGTTCAGGCAGCTGGAGTGTCTCGTCGAGGGTTGGGGCGAGGTCGGGGCCTTGGAGGCGGAACAGCAGAGCTGCCAGCGAACCGAGCAACGCGATGCCGAGAGCATTGCCGATCTCGTTGCTGGTCTCCGCGATCGCGCCTGCGGATCCGGCGCGCTCGGGAGGGACTGCGGCAACGGCGGTGTCGGCGACGACAGCGAAGGAAATGCCATAGCCGAGACCCGCGACCGCGGTGGATGCGACGTACCAGCCGATTCCGCCTGTGATGGTGGTGGGCAGCAGCAGGAGCAAACCGGCGGCGATGGAGAAGTGGCACACGAGCAGCGCGGCGCGCTTGCCGACGCGGTCGACGACCAGCGGGGTCGCGATGCAGGTGGTGGTGAGTGCGACGGCTCCAGGCAGCGCCCAGAGCGCGGCCTGCAAGACGGGGACGTCGAGGACAGACTGCAGGTAGATCCCGGCCAGGTACGCGGCAGCTGACCATGCTGCGAGCGGCAGCAGACCGGTGATGACGGCGACGGTGAATATCCGGTCGCGGAAGAGTGAGAAGTCGATGAGCGGGTGCTCCAGTCGCCGTTGCCGTAGACCGAACCACGCCAGTACGGCAATGCCCGCGAGCACGGTGGCCATGGCGGTAACTGTCAGGCCTTGGGTGGCCGCGTGCTTGATGCCGTAGATCGCCAGCAGGAGCCCGACGGCGGAGGTCACGACGCTGGCGGTGTCGATCCGCCCAGGCCGGGTCGCCCGGACCTCGCCGAGCAGCACCGGTGCGAAGCAGAGGAAGCCGACGATGACGGGGAGGTTGATCAAGAACACCGATCCCCACCAGAAGCGTTCCAGCAGCACGCCGCCGATGACCGGTCCGATCGCGAAGCCGGCAGCGAATGCTGCGGCGAAGATGCCGATGGCCTGTGCGCGTCGCTTGGGGTCGGTGAACAGTTCGCTCAGAACCGCCAGCGCGGAGGGAAGCAGAGTCGCGCCGGCGATCCCCGTGACCGCGCGGGCGGCGATGAGCAGTTCCGGTGTGGGGGCGAAGGCAGCGGCAGCAGAGCCGAGGCCGAAGAAGGTCGCGCCGATCATGAGGAGCCTGAGGCGTCCGTAGCGGTCGCCGATGCTCCCGAACGCGATGAGCAGTGACCCTACGGCGAAGCCGTAGATGTCCAGGGTCCACAGTGCTTGGTCGGCACTCGGGCTCAGCGCCTGACTGACCCGGGGCATCGCGAGGAACAGGATGGATCCGTCCATCGAGACCAGCAGCACGGGGCCGAGGACGACGAGCAGACCGAGCCAGGCCCGGAGGTTACCGGCGTTGGTCGTGGGTGAGGGGTGTTGAGTCATGTCGTCAACGCTCCAGGCGCCTGGCCGTTGCATCCAGACACCTGATGTGGCTACACCCGGCAGGTGCACCCACACCACCGCGGACCATGTCTAGGCTCGTTGGTGTGGAGAGCTTCGGAGCATTCTTGAAGAGCCGCCGCGACCAGGTCACACCGGACGCGATCGGGCTACGCACCTACGGCAACAGTCGGCGCGTTCCAGGGCTGCGCCGAGAAGAACTGGCTCACCTCGCAGGCGTCAGCGCCGGCTATTACACGCGGTTGGAGCAGGGGCAAGCGGGCACAGCCTCGGCGCAGGTTCTCAACGCACTGGCCCGGGTGCTGGAACTGGACGAGGTCGAGACAGTCCACCTACACAACCTCGCCCGCCAGACCGACCGGCCCGGCCTCGCCGAACCGCCCGCCGAACATCCCCATCCTCGTGTGCTCGCGCTGCTCGACTCGCTGGGCGAGGCTACTCCCGCGATCGTGCTCGGCAGGCGCGGGGACGTGCTCGCCTGGAACCGCACGGGTCACGCGCTGCTCGCCGAACACATGGAATTCGACGCCCCTGCAGACCCAGCTCGTCGTCCCTCCATCCCGAGGATGTTCTTCCTCGACCCCCTCACCCGGGACCTGCACCGCAACTGGGACGAGCTCGCGCGCGTCCACGTCGCGTACCTGAGGCTCACCGCCGGCCGGTTCCCGACCGACGCACGACTGGCGAACCTCATCGGCGAGCTCACCATGCGCAGCGACCAGTTCGCCCAGATGTGGGCAACCGGAGAGGTCGCCGACTGCACCACCGGCGACATGCACCTGCAACACCCCACCGTCGGTACCGCGAGCATCGCCTACCAAGTGTGGCTCCAGCCCGACAGCCCGGACCACCGCCTCGAGATCTACACCCCCAACGACGCATCCTCAGCAGACGCGCTCCACCTCCTCACCCGTCACATCGCGGGCGAGGACGACTCCAACATCAAGGGGACCGAACAGCCCGCCGCTGGTCGAGGTCACGATCGATCCGTCAACAACCTCGCGCCTCGCGACAGGGGCGTCTGGCCATGACCTCGGCATCAGAGAAGGTGATCGGCCTTCCCCGCCTTGATCTCGAGAATCAGCGCACGGAGGGCTTCCCGGCTGTCGGTGAGGTGGTGTTCCTCCTGCCCGGCCACGGCGATATAGGCGTTGCCTTCGGGGTCGGTGCCTATGCGGAAGCAGTTGTTGCCCTCGGCGCAGTAGGGCTCTTCCCAGCTGATCTCGGCCATGGTGACTGCTCCTCAGAGTTGGTGTGCGATGCCGTGGATGAAGTCGCGCGATGCCTTCGAGTCGAGTGACCTGTCGTGCCACCAGTTCATGTGGGCACGGTACTTGGCGAGTTGGGACTCGGCATGGGTGAACTCCCCGCCATGGGCGGAGTCGAGTTGCACTGTGTCCAGTTGAGTGACGGCGCCGCTCGCGTACAGCACGGCATGCCCCGCCCCGGGGAATGCGCCGACCTCGACGGTCAGTACCCGGACGTCCACGTTGTCCCGTTCTGACATCTCGCACAGGTGCTGGAGCTGTTCTCGCGTCGCCCGCTGTCCGCCGAAGCGCATGCGCAGGGCCCACTCATGAACGTATGCGACGTAGCCGACGGGCGTCTCGCGTTCCAGGACCTGCTTCCGCAGCATGCGCTGACTTACTCGCAACTCCACCTCCGACGCGGGGAGCGGAGGCAGCGCGGAGTCGAAGATCGCGCGGGCGTATCCACTGAGCTGCAACAGCCCGGGGATGTGCACGGTCTGCAAGGTCCGCAACCGGGTGGCGTGCCACTCCAACTCCGCTACATCGAGCAGTCCTTGCGGCAGAGCCCCTCGGTACTGCTCCCACCACCCCCGTCGGCGCGACTCGGCCATGTCGACCAGCGCCTCGATGTACGCCTGGTCCGCGCAGTCGTAGTTGCTGGCGAGTATCCGGATGCGTTCGGGCGAGGTGGCGCGGATCCCCGACTCCATGTTGGACACCTTCGTACGGTCCAGCCCCAGCAGTCCGGCGGCGTACTCGGTGGTCCTGCCTGCCGCGAGCCGCATCCTCCGCAACTCGGCGCCCAGTCGCTGCTGGCGCTCCGTCGGCGCGGGCCGTGTCGACATCGGCACCATCCTCCCCTTGGTCGGGCTCAGTCTGCCCCGCCTGCTCCGCTCCTCCAAACCCAAAGGAGGCAATGTGTGAAGAATAGGTGGCACGTGTGCCACATCATCCTCTACGGTCAGTGATGGATCGACTACACACCCCTCCGTCAAACCGGAAGCGCATCACGCGAGCCCGCCCACTCACTCCTGCCCTGGGAGGGGCGGCCCGCGTCAGGGAGACGAGCCACCCGGCGGAGCCCGATCCACCCCGACAACCAAGGGAGTTGCCATGCCCGCACCCGGGACCACCTGCTCGCCCCCGCCCCACACCGTCACCGCCACCCCCGCGCCCCCGACCCCCGAAACCCTCGCCTACAGCCTCACGCTCCCGGCCGCGCTCCAGAGCCCGGCCATCGCCCGCGCAGCGACCCGGACGATCCTGGGAGCCCACGGCCTCGGAGACCTGACCGACGCGGCAGTGCAGGTAGTGAGCGAACTGGCCTCCTGCGCCTGCCGTTTCACCCCCACCGCGGAGATCTACGTATCCCTGCGCTACCGGGATTCCACCCTGCGCGTGATCCTCTACGACGGCCACCCGCGCCACACCAACCCCCGTCTCGCAGCCGCCTGCGACACCCACCGCCGCGCGGCCCTGCGCGTGCTCGCCTGCGTGGTCAGGGCATGCGGCGGCGACTGGGGCTTCGGCGACGCGCGCGAGCCCGGCGGCGGTACGCGCATGTGGGCGGCACTGCCCCACCAGAGCACCGGCGCCTATCTCGGCATGGCAGGTGTGCCACCGCACTAGGCCCGCCCTTGGGCCCCGATGTTGGGCCCAGGACCCATCCCGCCCACAGTCCCCTTCCTACGCTCGGGCCGTGTCGTAGCACGAAGGAGTGAGGGGGCATGGCCTTGTTCGGGGAGTGCCGGGACCTGAGTCCGCAAGGCCGTCAGCCCCGGGCAACCGCCGCACCGTGCACCGCTCACTCGCGATGGCCCTGGCTCTCACCCACGCGATCGGCGGGAAGAAAGGTCCGGCTGGCTCCCACTCACGACGACCTCCACCCGGGCGCCCTCCCGCACCCCCCACCCACTCATCACTCCGGATCCCGCCTCCACCACATGCCGCGCCCGCAACCGAGGCGCCCCCAGCCGCCCCGGCCGCATGGTGCGCACGGCGATGACGCGAAGGTGCCGATCGAGATAGGCGACATCGATCGGCATGCGCATCCGAAAGGTGTGCACGCTGTTGGCCGGGGAGAGCAGAAGCGCCCCGTCGACCGAGTCCCGCCCCAAGAGCCCCTTTGTGCGGGCCCGGTACGAGCAGGCGATCTCCAGCGGCACTCTGGCAGACGGTCCTTCACCACCCCCGTGCACGACCAACTCCCCATGCCCGTCCCGCCAGCGCCGCCCCATACGGGCCCACCTCCGACCGTGCCACCTGGCCTCTGTCACCTGCTGTCCGAACCCGAACGTATCCGCAGGGGAGTAGGCCTCACATAGGCCCATGGGCCAACCCCTTTACCGGGCCCTTTGCTGGTTCATGACTGAAACGCCCCGGCACGGCACTCCAACGGGCCGACAAATCACCGCGTTATGCAACCGTTACGGCTCATGTCGGTCGGCGAATCGCCGTTTTCTCCCCATACAACCCGCCAGTCGACAACCTTCACCCTGGTGCGGCCCCACCCCGCTGTATAGCTTTGGTTCGCTCAAGAGAAGCCTCGCCTCTTACCGGGAGCCGACCGTGAACCGCCGCCACACTCTCCTCGCAGCGCTCACGCTGACCGCCGCCGCGGCCCTGACGCTGTCCGCGTGCGGGAGCGATGACAGCTCCAAGAGCAAGGACAACGACAAGATCGCGGGAGCCGACACGGGAAGCGAAACGTCGGCTTCTCCGACCGCCTCCGCCGCGTCCGCCGCTGAACGACCGAAGATCGATCTTCCGTCCGACCTGTCCTACACCTTCGACTGGCCCAAGACAGGTGACAAGGACAAGGACGCGATCCTGGCGGACAGCGAGCAGTCCATCAAGGCTGTGGACTTGGCGATCGTCAATCAGGACGCGCTCGACAAGGCGTACCTCCACTACTACGAGGGCGAGGCGGCGGCCTCCACGCAGAAGTTCATCCAGAACTACGTCGACCACAAGGCGTCCATCACCGGTGTCTACCGCTTCTACGCCCCCGAAGTGGCCGTCGACAAAGACGGTACGGCGTCCCTCAGCTACTGCGAGGACCAGGGCAAGGCGTATGTGAAGTACCTCAAGACAGACAAGGTCAAGAAGACCGAGGTAACCGCCAAGAGCTACGTCATCTACCACACGTCGCTCAAGAAGAACGACAAGGGCGTCTGGGCGGTCCAGAAGATGGTTTCGCAGAGTGGGAGCCCCAAGTGCCAGCCGTGAGACGTCCGTCGAAGCAGCTGTCCACGGTGGTCATCGCCGGCATGTGCTGGTCTCTCCTCGCGCTTCCCGGCATGGCACGCGCTGACGACACCCTGGGTGGCGACACGCAGGGCGCCAACCAGGAGGCCAACGCCGGCAAGGACGGCACCGTCTCCGTAACCGTAGGTGGCGTCGTCTTCGACCGCTCCAAGAACGGCACCGGCGACTCCGCCGGAGCCCTGAGGGCGTCCACCTCCTGGACGCCACCGCCCTGCTGGTACGCCCCCAAGTACACGCCGGAGCAGCTACAGAAGACCCTGGAGCCGACCTGGGAGGCCGGTTCGACGGGATACGAGTGGGACGCCGAGCAGCGCGACCGCTACGTCAACGGGCACCCGTACAAGGACTTCAACAAGGACAAGACCGGCAAGGGCTACTTCTGGGACTCTTACGTCGACGAGGACTTCCCCCCGGGCTGGGACTCCTGCGATGAGGACATCTTCTGGGTGGACCAAGGTGACCCGCCGCCCGCCAACGTCCCGAACGCCGTCACGCCCAAGATCCTCGCCGACCTCGCCTACGCGGAGATCCGCGTCCCCGGCACCAAGGTCACCATGGCACCCGCCGCCGCGACCAAGGTCAACCTGCCGACCTGGGTCTGGCTGGACGCCGCCGACTTCAAGCCGGTCTCCGTCACCGCGTCCGTACCGGTCATCGGCATCACGGCGACCGCGACCGCCGTACCCCAGTCGCTCAGGATCGAACCGGGCACCAAGGACGCCGTGACCTACCCGGCCTCCGGCGTCTGCGAGATCAACGACGGCCGCATCGGCGAGCCCTACGCCAAGGGCAAGGCCGACCAGACCCCACCCTGCGGAGTCAGGTACCTGCGCTCCTCGGGCAACGGCACCTACCCGCTCCAGGCCACCGTCACCTGGAAAATCGACTGGACCGGCAGCGGCGGCGCAGGCGGCAACCTCCCCGACGGCACGTTCGGCGCCACGCAGGACGTCGTCGTGCAGGAAATCCAGGCCGTCAACCGCTGACGATCTGCGGAACCCACCAGCTTCGAGTCGCCACTCGTCGGTACATTCGGTACATAGGGCGCAAAATTCCTTGTTGGGTACGTCACCGCCCGGGTAGGAAGAGCAGCATGACCGAACTCGGCGCCGTCTTCCGCCCCCAGCTCGCCCCCGAGCGGCTTCGATCCGTCGCCCGCATCGCGGACGAGACCGCCCTCGAGCAACTCTGGCTCTGGGAGGACTGCTTCCGGGAAGGCGGTATCTCCACCGCCGCCGCGGCCCTGGCCTGGACCGAGAACGTACGGATCGGCGTAGGGCTCCTGCCCGTGCCCTTGCGGAACGTCGCCATCACGGCCATGGAGGTCGCCTCGCTGCACCGGATGTTCCCGGGGCGGGCGATCGTGGGTGTGGGGCATGGGGTGCAGAGCTGGATGGGGCAGGTGGGGGCGCGGGTCGAGTCGCCGGTGACCTTGTTGCGGGAGCATCTCGTCGCGCTGCGCGCGCTGCTGGGCGGCGAGCGGGTGAGCACCGACGGACGGTACGTCAGGCTCGACGACGTCGGCCTTGACTGGCCGCCGGAAGACACGGGAGCCGGCGTGCTGGCCGGGGCCACCGGGCCGCGGTCGCTGCGGCTCACCGGGGAGGCCGCCGACGGGACGATCCTCACCGCCTCCACCAACGCCGAGGGCGTGCGGAAGGCACGGCAGCTCATCGACGAGGGGCGGGAGGCAGCCGGGCGCGGGGACGGGCCGCACCCCGTCGTCGTCTATCTGCTCACCGCCACCGGTGCCGGCGCCGCCGACCGGCTCCGTGCCGAGCTGGCCGACGAGGGGGACGAGTCCGTTCAGGATCTCGGGGTCGCCGGGGACGCCGGTGCCGTCGCCAAGGCCGTCGAGCGGCTGGCCGAGGCCGGGGCCGACACCGTGGTGCTGCAACCGACCGGGGACGAGCCCGACCCGGAGGGGTTCGTGCGGTTCGTCGCCGAGGAAGTGCGCCCGTTGGTTCCCTGAGAAGCCTGGCTGTCAGTGGTGGCTGCCACACTCCGGGCATGAGCGAAGACGACGTGGACGTGCGCCTGCGAGACGTGGTGGAAGCCGATCTGGAGTTCTTCCTGGCGTACGAGCACGATCCGGAAGCTGCCCGGCGGTCCAGGTTCACGCCCCGGCCGCGCGACGCGTTCATGCGGCAGTGGAAGGCCAAGGTACTCGGGGACGACACCGTTTTCGTGCAGACCGTGACCGTGGACGGAGACGTCGCCGGCAGTGTCGTCGCCTGGTGGGCCGGGGACCGCCGCTTCCTCGGGTACTGGCTCGGACGCCCGTACTGGGGACGCGGCATCGGCGGCCGGGCCCTGGCCCTCTTCCTGGAGCGGGAGCAGAACCGGCCGCTGTACGCCGACCCCCACAGTGGGAACACCGGCTCCGTTCGGCTCCTGGAGAAGCAGGGCTTCCGACGTGACGGCGTCGTCCGGCACGGAGACGACGAGCATGTCGTGCTGGTCCTCTCGTGAGGCCGCACCGCACCTTCGAGGACCTCGTCGCCGAAGGGGCCTCCGCGCCCACGGAAGGCTGGGACTTCTCCTGGTTCGAGGGGCGGGCCACCGAGGCGCGGCCGTCCTGGGGGTACGCGACGTCGATGGCCGCGCGGCTGGGGCGGGCCAGTGCCGTGCTCGACATCCAGACCGGGGGAGGGGAAGTCCTCGACTTCGCCCTTGCTCAAACGGGCCCCACGCCACCCCGGCTCGCCGTCGCCACCGAAGGCTGGCCGCCCAACGTCGCCAAGGCGACCGCCCTGCTCCGGCCGCGCGGAGTCGCGGTCGTCGCCGCCTCCGAGGACGCCCCGCTGCCTTTCGCCGACGGTGCCTTCGACCTGGTCGTGAGCCGGCATCCCGTCCGTCCGCACTGGGACGAGATCGCCCGGGTCCTCCAGCCCGGAGGGACCTATTTCGCCCAGCACGTCGGGCCGGCCAGCGTCTTCGAACTCGTCGAGTACTTTCTCGGGCGCCAGCCGGACGACGTGCGCGGCGGACGCAGTCCCGACCGTGAGCGCGCTGATGCCGAGGCCGCCGGGCTCGACGTCGGCGATCTGCGGGCGGAGCGGCTGCGGATGGAGTTCCACGACATCGCCGCGGTCGTGCACTTCCTGCGCAAGGTGGTCTGGATGGTGCCCGGCTTCACCGTCGAGGCGTACGAGCCGCAGCTCCGCGCGCTGCACGAGCGGATCCGGGCCGAGGGGCCCTTCGTCGCCCACAGCACCCGGCACCTCTTCGACGCCCGCAAGCCGGGCTCACCCTCTCCCCGCCGCCGCTGATCACGCGTGCGGCCCCACCGTCACCTTCCCCACCACCAGTTCGGCCGTCGCCTCCATCACCTCGCCCACCCGCTCCGCCTGCTCGCCCAGCTCCCGTTCCTGCCGTGCCGTCAGCGGGCCGAGCGGCTCGACCGTGACGGTCGTACGACGGCCCCGGCGCCGCTGGTGCCACACCCCCGCCGCCACACCGTCGACCAGCAGCACCGGATAGTTGCCCGCCTGCCCGCCCGCGAGGGCGCGCTGGGACGCCTCCCCGGGGAAGAGCCGCTCGCGGGGCTGCCCGGCGATGACGTACGCGTCGAAGTAGGGGAGCAGCCGCACACCCCGTGCTGGCCCGTCCGGAAAGGCGGTGTCACCCGCCGCCACCCACGCCGGTGTCCCCTCGAAGCCGACCTCCTCGATGCGGTCCGCGGCTGCCAGCTCGCCGAAGAGAGTGGTGGCCCAGGCGGACGGGGCCGCCAGCCACTTGGCGAACTGCTGGGGGGTGGCCGGCCCGTAGGCGTGCAGATAGCGGCGCACGAACGTGCCCAGCGCCCCGCCCCCGGACTCCGCCCCGCCCCCGGACTCCGCACCGCCCGCGGACTCCGCACCGCCCGCGGACTCCGCACCGCCCGCGGACTCCGCACCGCCCGCGGACTCCGCACCGCCCCCGGACTCCGCACCGCCCCCGGACTCCGCACCGCCCCCGGACCCCGCACCGCCCCCGGACCCCACCCGCGGCGGGCGTGTGTACGTCGCCTTGCGGCCGCGGTTGGGGCCGAAGCACAGCGTGCCCGCCCAGCCCGCCCGGTGCATCACCTGCCGCCAGCGCGGCCACAGGTCCTGGAACGCCGGCATCACCCGATCACCGGCCCACGGGCCCGTGCGGGCGACGATCTCCTCGGTCAGCTCGTCGAGGGTCAGGTACCTGCCGTCGAGTGCGTCACCGATCGCCGTCACGACCTGGCCGGCTTGCTCCTCGGTGAGCCGCACCTCGGGCGGGAAGGGGCTGGGGGCGGTCGGAACCGCCGTCAGGGCGGCCGACCAGAGGGGGAGTTCACGCGCCGGGAGCAGATGGACCGTGCCGCGCGGACCGTACGTCTTGATCAGGGACCGGTCGTCCCAGAGCGCCGTGCGTACGTCCGCCCGCGTCATCCCGGCCGTCCGCACCCCCACCGAGACCTCGGCCGCCGACAGCACCTGCGCGTGCGCTCCCGCCATCGCGCCGACCACCTCGGCGACCGGCGTGCCGCTCCCGGCCGGCCTGGCGAGGAACTGCCGCTCCGCCCGCCGTGCGCTCGCGGAGTCCCATGTGATCCTCACGGTCGTCGTCATGGGGTGACGTTAGGCGCGAATGGGGACAGAAGTTGTCCTCTTGGGCCCTCCCAGGTGGGTCACTCCTTTCACTCACTCCACTTGCGCAACTTCCGTCGATGTTTTTCACATCGTTACCGCCCGCGGCTCGCCTTCGGCGCCGCCCCTCGCGTAAGTTCAGACCAAGGTAATTCGCGTCAGCAAAGCTGCGCGGGCGGTACCGCGCAGTGGAGGGGGCTGCGCGGTGCCAGGGCCTCCCTGTTGAGGCGGCGGCGAGGCCGCTCCGGGGTCAAGTCGGCGTTCGCAGCCCGGTCACCCGTCGGGGGGACGTCGGGGGCAACTCGCCGAGCGGACCCCAAGATGTGTCAAATCCCCCGACCGTTGCCCAGTGGCGCCCGATTTCGCTGCGTATCGGCCGTGTTTCGGTCAAGAACAAGCCATGAGCGAGCGCTTCCGCGGGTCATCGCCCCGTCGTCGGTCGACTCCGGAGAGTAGTTGTGGCACGCCGATGCACGCGGCATCCCTCACGAAGGGTTATGGTGGAAACCCCCCCCTCGGGCCGGTCCGTCTCCCCCCCCACGGACCGGCCCGATTTCTTTTTGCGCGCGAGCGGGCCGGAACACCGGCCGGAATCCTTCGTTCCACACCCATGGGCGGCCCGCGGGCCCGGCGGGGGTAGGCTTCGCCTCCGGGGACTGCCGCACGGGCAGGGACCGCCCGCGGCCACGACCGGGCCGCACATCGCGGCCTGTCCGATCCTTACGGAGGGGCTGACTATCACGTGAACCTGCGCGACAAGCTGCGTGGCCTGCTGGTCAGGCTGTACGCACGCCGGGTGGAAGGTCACCTGGACCACGCTCAGGTGCCCAAGCACATCGGCGTCATCATGGACGGCAACCGGCGCTGGGCGAAGGCAGCCGGTTCCAGCACCGTCGACGGTCACCGGGCCGGTGCCGGAAAGATCGAGGAATTCCTCGGCTGGTGCAGTGAGACCGACGTCGAGGTCGTGACCCTCTGGCTGCTGTCCACGGACAACTTCGACCGGCCCCAGGAGGAGCTCGGCCCGCTGCTCGGCATCATCGAGGACGTGGTGCGCACCCTGGCCGCCGACGGCCGCTGGCGTGTGCACCACGTGGGCACGCCCGACCTGCTGCCCTCCGGGATGCAGACGGTGCTGAAGGAAGCCGAGGAGACCACCGCGCACGTCGACGGGATACTGGTCAACGTCGCCATCGGCTACGGCGGCCGCCAGGAGATCGCCTACGCCGTGCGCTCGATGCTGCTCGACGCCCAGGAGAAGGGCACCTCGATGGAGGAGCTCGCCGAGGCCGTCGACACCGACATGATCGGGCGTCACCTCTACACGAGCGACCAGCCCGACCCCGACCTGGTGATCCGCACCAGCGGCGAGCAGCGGCTGTCCGGATTCATGCTCTGGCAGACCGCGCACTCCGAGTACTACTTCTGCGACGTGTTCTGGCCGGCCTTCCGCAAGGTCGACTTCCTCCGCGCCATGCGTGACTACGCCGCCCGCCACCGGCGCTTCGGCGGCTGAGCCGTACAACGCTGAACATTTCCGGGGGGCCGTGCGGTGCCCGGCAGCCGCCTGGGCACCGTGGTCGCCGCACGTCGTAACGCTTCCCGGTACCCCACAGAAGACACACGTAACACGGAGTTCACCGGCTCGCCGTCATATGCCGTGGCATGGCGACGCTCGTTCGAGGGCATAAGTCAGTCAGGTCGACGCCCGAACCACGGGTGTCGGATCTCAGCGGACGGCACGGGGCCGTCCGCCCGGGAGGCCCTTTGCACCAGCCCGATCGTGCGGTCACAGCACGGATGAAGAGGCGGGAGGGCCGGTTCTCGGCCCGCGCAGGGCGGCCGACGACCGGTCGGGATTTTTCCCACCCCTCCCGGTCCAGCTTCCACTCCGTCGCTCCCCGACCTCATCCGAGGGGGTACGTCCTTCCGTGGTGACCAGCACAAAGCGCCACAAGCCAGACCGGCGCACCTATGTCCTCGACACCAGCGTTCTGCTGGCCGACCCCAACGCCCTGAGCCGCTTCGACGAGCACGAGGTCGTGCTCCCCATCGTCGTGGTGACGGAACTGGAGGCCAAGAGGCACCATCCCGAACTCGGCTACTTCGCCCGGCAGGCCCTGCGTCTGCTCGACGACTACCGGATTCGCCATGGCCGCCTGGATTCCCCGATTCCGATCGGGGACCTCGGCGGGACCGTCCGTGTCGAGCTCAACCACTCGGACCCCAGCGTGCTGCCCAGCGGCTACCGCCTGGGGGACAACGACTCCCGCATCCTCGCGGTCGCCCGCAATCTGCAGGCCGAGGGGTTCGACGTCACCGTCGTGTCGAAGGACCTCCCGCTCAGGATCAAGGCGTCGTCCGTGGGGCTCCTCGCCGAGGAGTACCGCGCGGAACTCGCCATCACGGACTCCTCCGGCTGGACCGGAATGTCCGAACTGACCCTGCCCGGCGAGCAGGTGGACATCCTCTTCGAGGAGGGGCACGTCCACGTTCCCGAGGCCGCCGAACTCCCGGTGCACACGGGCCTGACCATCCAGTCGGAGCGCGGCAAGGCGCTCGGCAGGGTCACGCCCGAGGGCAACATCCGGGTCGTACGCGGGGATCGTGAGGCGTTCGGCATCAAGGGCCGCAGCGCCGAGCAGCGGATCGCGCTCGATCTGCTGCTCGATCCGGACGTCGGGATCGTCTCCATGGGCGGCCGGGCCGGCACCGGCAAGTCGGCGCTGGCGCTGTGCGCGGGCCTGGAGGCCGTGCTGGAGCGCCGTCAGCACCAGAAGGTGATGGTCTTCCGTCCGCTGTACGCGGTGGGCGGGCAGGAGCTCGGCTATCTGCCCGGCTCCGAGGCGGAGAAGATGAGTCCCTGGGCGCAGGCCGTCTTCGACACGCTGTCGGCGGTCACCAGCCGGGAGGTCATCGAGGAGGTCACCGCGCGCGGGATGCTGGAGGTGCTTCCGCTCACGCATATCCGGGGGCGTTCGCTGCACGACGCGTTCGTGATCGTGGACGAGGCGCAGTCACTGGAAAGGAATGTGCTTCTCACCGTTCTGTCCCGGATCGGGGCCAATTCACGGGTGGTTCTCACCCATGACGTGGCCCAGCGGGACAACCTCAGGGTCGGCCGGTACGACGGTGTCGTCGCCGTCGTCGAGAAGCTGAAGGGCCATCCGCTCTTCGCGCACGTGACCCTGACCAGGTCCGAGAGGTCCCAGATCGCCGCCCTTGTGACCGAAATGCTCGAAGACGGGCAGATCTGACCGTCCCGCCCCAAGCGGTGGTGGTTACGCAGTAGTTGGCGCCGTCCGGAAAGGCAAAGAGCCTAGCCGGGCGGCGCCTTCGCGCGCGGTCCTTTCCGTGAAACTCCTGGGCCAAACGGGATGTGAGCTTTCACACCCGGCACAGAATTGCCTTGCCCCGTCGCGTTGCGGCAGAGTCTCACTCCTGTCAGGCCCCGCATACGACACACCTGTACCCCCAGCGGTACGGCACCACCGAAGCAACAGCATCAACTGCATAGCGATGTCGTATGCCGCCCGCGCACCACGCGGCGCTCCCTCCCGAGGGAGTCGCCCACCGGGCCCGTGCCTCCCGTGACCCGTAGTTGGGGAGGCCAGTGTCAGGGGCACGATTGCGTCCGCGAGGGTCACCGAAGCGGGCGATGCTGGAAGGAAACCGTGTGAGCCGGATCTCGGTCCGGGGATTCGCAGTGGCCTCGGCCACGGCGGTCACCGCTGTCGGAAGCGTCGTCGGCGTTGCCTCGGGCAGCACCGCGCAGAACAACGACGCCGAAGCGACGGCAAACGGCACCACGTTGCTCGCGGACATCCCCTCGGGTCAGCAGGCCCAGGTGCAGACCGCGTCGCTGACGCAGCAGGCCGACGTACAGGCCATCGCCGCCGACGTGAGCGCGAAGAAGGACGCCGAGGAGGCCGCCCGCAAGGCCGCCGCCGAGACGGCCATCGCGAAGAAGGCGGCCGCCGAGAAGGCGGCGAAGGAGGCCAAGGAGCGCGCGGAGGCCAAGGAGGCCGCTGCCAGCCGCTCCAAGGACATCTCCGACATCCCCGTCTCGAGC
This sequence comes from Streptomyces sp. NPDC008137, assembly GCF_042957035.1. Lineage (NCBI taxonomy): Bacteria > Bacillati > Actinomycetota > Actinomycetes > Kitasatosporales > Streptomycetaceae > Streptomyces > Streptomyces sp. NPDC008137. The sequence goes on from NZ_JBIBHN010000003.1 coordinate 359,857, forward strand.
TCCTACACGATCGCGCAGATCCAGGCCATGGCGCGGCAGATCGTGCCCTCCGGTCAGTTCCAGTGCTTCAGCAACATCGTGGACCACGAGTCCGACTGGAACTACAAGGCCGTCAACCCCTCCTCCGGGGCCTACGGCATGTTCCAGGCGCTGCCCGGCACCAAGATGTCGTCCGCCGGCGCCGACTGGCGGACCAACCCGGCCACCCAGATCAAGTGGGGCCTCGGCTACATGAACGACCGTTACGGCAGTCCGTGTGACGCCTGGTCGTTCTGGCAGGCCAACAACTGGTACTGAGCCACCCGGCCTTAGGCCGCAGTCATCTCTTCGCGCGAGCCCCACACCGTCGTACAGGTGTGGGGCTCGCGCGATGTACGGTCGGGTCATGTCGCGAGTGCCAGGGTGGCTCGGCCGGCTCGGCGCCGGACTGACCGAGATGAGCGAGCAGTGGAACGAGCGCCGCGCCGAGGCCGAACGGGAGCGCGGCGACGCCGAGTCCCGGGCGGGGGCCGACGAGTACGTGCCGCCGCCCCCGGACTACGCGCCCGACGTTCCCGCCCGGCCCGACCCCGCGCAGGCCGTGCCCTGGGGGGTGCGGGTCGCCGCGGAGGCCGCCTGGCGGCTGCTCATCCTCGCGGGCACCCTGTGGGTGCTGATGCGGATCATCAGCGCCGTCCAGCTGGTGGTGCTGGCGTTCGTGAGCGCGTTGCTGATCACCGCGCTGCTCCACCCGACCGTGGGGAGGCTGCGGCGGCTCGGAGTGCCGCGCGGGCCGGCCACCGCGCTGACCGCGATCCTCGGCTTCGTCATCATGGGACTGATCGGCTGGTTCGTGACCTGGCAGGTCATGGAGAACATCGACGATCTCTCGGGCCAGATCCAGGACGGCATCGACGAGTTGCGGAACTGGCTGCTGAACAGCCCTTTCCACGTCACGGACAAGCAGATCAACGAGATCGCCGCGAACCTGCGTGAGGCGGTCGGCGCGAACACCGACGCGATCACCTCGGCGGGCCTGGAGGGCGTGACGGTCGTCGTCGAGGCGCTGACCGGGATCCTGCTGGCGGTCTTCTCCACCCTGTTCCTGCTCTACGACGGCAAGCGGATCTGGGAGTGGACGCTGAAGCTGGTTCCGGCGGCGGCGCGGCCGGGAGTGGCCGGGGCCGGGCCGGCCGCGTGGCGGACGCTGACGGCGTATGTGCGGGGCACGGTGATCGTCGCGCTGATCGACGCGATCTTCATCGGGCTGGGGATCTACTTCCTCGATGTGCCGATGGCCGTGCCGCTGGCGGTGTTCATCTTCCTGTTCGCGTTCATCCCGCTGGTGGGCGCGGTGGTGTCCGGGGCGCTGGCGGTGGTGGTCGCGCTGGTCACCCAGGGGGTGTTCACGGCCGTCATGACGCTGGTGGTGGTGCTCGCGGTGCAGCAGATCGAGGGCCACATCCTGCAGCCGTTCATCCTGGGGCGGGCGGTGCGGGTGCATCCGCTGGCGGTGGTGCTGTCCGTCGCGTGCGGGGGCATGGTGGCCGGGATCGGCGGTGCGGTGGTCGCCGTGCCGCTGGTCGCGGTGACGAACACGGTGGCCGGCTATCTGCGGTCGTACTCACGGGGGTCGGCGCTGCGGCACTCGGTACGGCCGCGGGGCGCCACGGCGGTGAGCGCCGAGCCGCCGCCCGCGCCGGACCCGCCGTCGGAGTCGCCCTCGAAGTAGCCCGGGACATGAAGCAGTCCGGGACATGAAGCAGGGCCCCGTCCACCATGCCCAGGTGACGGGGCCCTGCGGTTCATCTGCCCGTGGCCGGAGTTACTCCGCCAGGACCGCCTCGGCGTCCAGCGTCACGCCGACCGCCTGGATCACGGACGCGATCTTGAAGGACTCCTGGATGACGTCGCGGTCGATGCCGGCCTTGCGCAGGACCTGCTCGTGCGAGTCGAGGCACATGCCGCAGCCGTTGATGGCGGAGACCGCGAAGGACCAGAGTTCGAAGTCGACCTTGTCGACGCCGGGGTTGCCGATGACGTTCATCCGCAGGCCCGCGCGCAGGGTGCCGTACTCGTGGTCCGAGAGCAGGTGGCGCGTGCGGTAGAAGACGTTGTTCATCGCCATCACCGCGGCCGCGGCCTTCGCCGCCGTGTAGGCCTCCGGCGACAGGTTCGCCTTCGCCTCCGGCTCCAGCTCGCGCAGCACGATCGGGGAGCGCGAGGCGATGGCCGTGGCCAGCACCGTGCCCCACAGCTGCTGGGCCGGCAGGTCGGAGTTGCCGATGACCGAGCCCAGGTTGAGCTTCAGGTCCTTGGCGTAGTCCGGTATCGCGGACTTGAGGTTGTCGAGGGACATCTCAGATCACTCCCCGGAGAGCAGCGCGACGGGGTCGAGCGTCTCGTCGCCCTTGCTCCAGTTGCAGGGGCAGAGCTCGTCGGTCTGCAGGGCGTCCAGGACCCGCAGGACCTCCTTCGGGTTACGGCCGACCGAACCCGCGGTCACCATCGAGAACTGGATCTCGTTGTTCTGGTCCACGATGAACACCGCGCGCTTGGCGAAGCCGTCCTCGCCCTCGATGCCGAGGTCGCGCATGAGCTCGTGCTTGGAGTCGGCCATCATCGGGAAGGGCAGGTCACGCAGGTCGTCGTGGTCCTTGCGCCAGGCGTGGTGGACGAACTCGGAGTCACCGGAGAAGCCGAGGACCTGCGCGTCGCGGTCGGCGAACTCCTCGTTCAGCTTGCCGAAGGCGGCGATCTCGGTCGGGCACACGAAGGTGAAGTCCTTGGGCCAGGCGAAGATGACCTTCCACTGACCCTCGTAGGTCTTGTGGTTGATCTGCTCGAACTCCGCGCCCTTCTCCAGCGAGACGCAGGCGGTCAGGTCGAACTCGGGGAACTTGTCACCGACGGTGAGCACACACTCTCCTTGCAGCGAAGAAACACCCGGATTGCGGGTGTTTCCCATGGGTTGGACTGTGTTGATGTTGGCACAGCCTCGATTGATTACGGAAATAGCTACACTCGGTCGGGTTGATCGGAGGTAGTTATTAGTGACTGTGGGTAATAAGCGCAGGCAGCCCAGCCTGGCCCAGCTGCGTGCCTTCGCGGCGGTGGCCGAGCATCTGCACTTCCGGGACGCCGCCGGGGCCATCGGCATGAGCCAGCCCGCCCTCTCGGGCGCCGTCTCGGCGCTGGAGGAGACACTCGGAGTGACGCTCCTGGAGCGTACGACGCGCAAGGTGCTGCTCTCACCCGAGGGCGAGCGGATCGCCGTACGGGCCAAGGCGGTGCTGGGCGAGGTGGGCGCGCTGATGGAGGAGGCCGAGGCCGCGCGGGCCCCGTTCACCGGGGTGCTGCGGCTCGGGGTGATCCCGACGGTGGCGCCCTATCTGCTGCCCACGGTCCTGCGGCTCGTCCACGAGCGGTATCCGCACCTCGACCTCCAGGTGCACGAGGAGCAGACCGCCAGCCTGCTCGACGGTCTCACCAGCGGGCGGCTCGACCTGCTGTTGCTCGCAGTTCCGCTCGGCGTCCCGGGCGTGACCGAACTGCCCCTCTTCGACGAGGACTTCGTGCTGGTCACCCCGCTCGGCCACGGGCTCGGCGGGCGCGAGGGCATTCCGCGCCAGGCGCTGCGCGAGCTGAACCTGCTGCTGCTGGACGAGGGGCACTGTCTGCGTGATCAGGCCCTCGACATCTGCCGGGAGGCGGGGCGCGACGATGTGCCGGTCACCACGACCGCAGCCGGGCTGTCCACGCTGGTGCAACTCGTCGCCGGCGGGCTCGGGGTGACGCTGCTGCCGCGCACGGCCCTCACGGTCGAGACCTCCCGCAGCGACCAGCTCCTCACCGGGTATTTCGCCGACCCGGCCCCCACCCGCCGGATCGCTCTGGCGATGCGGACGGGGGCGGCGCGCGGCGGGGAGTACGAGGAACTGGCGCACGCGCTGCGTCAGGCGCTCCGGTCGGCGCCCGTACGGGTGCTGGACCGGAACGCCTGAACGTTCGGCCGGAGCCCTATTCGGTGCGCAGGCCGTCCGGCCGCATCAGCTTCAGCAGCGGCGGGAGGCTGAGCAGCGTCACCACCAGGACGACCCCCGCGCCGATGCCGGTCATCGACAGCACGCTCGGCCAGTCCACGCGGACGGACGTGTCCGTCATCCGCAACAGGACCGCGCCCAGGGCCATGCCCACCGTCGCGGCGAGCAGCAGGCCCAGCCCGATCGGGATCGCCGTCTGCCACAGCACCGACAGGCCGAGGGTGCGCCGCCGGGTACCGAAGGCCACCAGGGACGACAGCAGCTTGCGGCGTTCGCGCAGCTGCTCCAGCTGCGAGACCAGCAGGCTCGCCCCGATCAGCGCCAGCACGCAGGCGGCGCCGACGGACAGGCCGGTGCGGATGGTGGCGTAGCGGTCGTTGCTCTCGGTGCTGTGCCACGTCATCGGCTCGACGGCCGGGGCCAGCCGCGCGGCCGTGTTGCGCACGTGGTCGTACGCGTCCGGCACCGAGAGGTCCAGGCTCAGGAAGAGCCGCGCGGAGGTGGCCGCCGCGAGCTTCTCGGGCAGCGCGCCGGGCGTGACCAGGATGCCGCCGCGCTCGTACCCGGTGGGATCCTCGCGGGACTGGGCCGGGCGGATGTCCTGCGGCACGGTCCAGGGGATCGGGCGCTCGTCCGGGCGGGCAGTCTCCTCGTCCGGTTCGCTCCACAGGGTCGTGCCGGGCTTGGCCAGGTGGTCGCTCTCGCTCTCGTACTCCGAGCCCTTGGCCGCGAAGACGTCCCCGTCGCGGCAGGAGGGGAGCGTGGCCACCTCCCGCAGCGACGCGCAGTCGGCCATGGTGATCTGGACGAAGGAGTCCTCGCTGCGCCGGTCGCGCAGATAGACGTCCGACAGGGCGGTGACCTTGCGCACGCCCTCGGTGTCGCGGTACTTGCCGATGATGGCCGGGGGGTCGTCACCGTCCGGCACGTCCACGCTCATCTGGGCCCGGGAGACGTCGTACCGGGATGCCTTGGTGTACTGGCCCTCCACTCCGGCGAACAGCATCTGCAGGGCGATCGCCCCGGCCACCGCCACCGCGATGCCGTTGACCATCCGGGCCGCCGCGCCACTGCTCAACTGGAGCCTGCGCACGGCCAGCTGCCAGGCGATCCCGCCCGACCCGAGCCGGGCCACGACCGTCTCCACCACCCAGGGGAGCAGCGCCGTGACGCCGATCAGCAGGAGCATCACGCCGCCGACGACGAGGTACTGGTTGAAGTTCCCGCCGTCGTCGCCCTGCCCGATCATCGGGTAGAGCATCGCGAGCCCGCCCACCGGCAGCAGCAGCCGCCACCACAGCCGGCGGCGGGACGGCTTGGCCGTGCGCACCACACCGAGCGGCTCGATGACCACTCCGCGCAGCGCGAAGAGGGTCACGAGCACGGCGGCCGTCGGCACCGCCAGCGCGACCAGGACGGCCAGCACGGGCGAGGGGTTCAGATAGCTCGGGAACACGCTGACGTGGAACACCGCGGCGGAGGCCGCCAGTTCGCGTCCGAGCAGGAAGAACCCGGTGCCGAGGACGAGCCCCAGCACCGAACCGGCGAGCGCCTCGCCGGCGGCGATCCGTCGCGTCATCCGGCTGTCGGAACCGACCAGCCGCAGCGCCGCCAGCCTGCGGTCGCGCCGCTCGCCGCCGAACCGCACGGCCGCGGCGATGAACACGGCGACCGGCATCAGCAGCACCACGAAGACGACCAGGACCAACAGGAGCAGCACCGGGTCCCAGGGATCGGACGGCGCCAGGTCCGGGTTGCCGAAGCTGTCGATCCGGGCCCCGCCGGCGGGTCCCTCCAGCAGCTTCGCGAGCGCCTTGCCGCCCGCGAAGTAGGCGAGTTCCTGCGAGCCGACGAGCCCCTGCTCGCCGATGGTGCCCGCGATGCGGTAGTCCAGCCGCTCCCGCAGCAGCTTGCCCTCGTCGGAGGAGAGCAGTTCCTTCAGCGCGGGGGAGACGACCATCTCGCCCGCCGCCGGGAACTCCGCGACTCCGGGCGGCAGCGGGGCCTGAGGCCCCTCCGGCTCCAGCAGCCGCCCTCGCACGTCCAGGTCCCGGAACGTGGTGTCCGCGTCCACGACCATCAGCGTGTCGTCGGCCTTGGGTATCTCCTGCTGGCCGATGGTGTGGTCGCTGCGCGCCTCCTCGCGCCGGTCCCGCTCCGCCAGCGCGTTCGGGATGGCGGTGGTGAGCAGCAGCAGCGCCACGCCGAGCCCGACGCCGACGGCCGTGAGCAGCGCCCGGGTCCATCCCTCGCGTCCGCCGGCGAAGGCGTACCGGGTGCCCATCGCCAGGTCCCGGCTCCACTGCCGTGCGCTCATACGACGCGCTCCATGTCCCGGGACTTCCCGTCGCGGACGACGATCTCGCGGTCGGAGTAGGCGGCGACCCGCGCCTCGTGCGTGACGAGCACCACGGCCGCGTTGGTGGACCGGGCGGCCTCGGTGAGCAGTTCCATCACGCGCTCGCCGTTGAGCGAGTCGAGCGCGCCGGTCGGCTCGTCGGCGAAGATCACCCGAGGGCTCGTCACCAGCGCGCGGGCCACGGCGACGCGCTGCCCCTGACCGCCGGACACCTCGCCGGGCCGCTTCTTGCGCAGCTCGTCGACCTCGAGACGTTCCATCCACGCCAGCGCGGTCCGCTCGGCCTCCTTGCGGGAGGTACCGTTCAGCCGCAGCGGGAGCGCGACGTTCTCCACACAGGTGAGTTCCGGCACGAGCTGGCCGAACTGGAACACGAACCCGAACTCGGAGCGTCGCAGCGCACTGCGCTCGGCGTCGCTCATCGAGGTCACGTCGCGCCCGCTGTACGTGATCGAGCCCGAGTCGGGCATGACGATCCCGGCGAGGCAGTGCAGCAGCGTCGACTTGCCCGAGCCGGACGGGCCCATCACGGCGACGACCTCACCCGGGTGGATGGAGAACTCGGCGCCGTCGAGCGCGGTGGTCGGGCCGTACGCCTTGCGCAAGTTCTGCGCGGTGAGCAGCGAACCAGCGGGAATGGTCATCGGGTCAGAGCCTCACGGAGTTTTTCGAGTCGGGCCGCGGTCAGTTCCAGCCAGCGCAGGTCGGCCTCCAGGTGGAACAGGGCGTGGTCGCAGATGAGCTGGTCGGCCAGGTCGCCCTTGCGCTTGCGGTCGGTGAGGATCCGCATGCCGCGCAGGTGCTCGGAGCGCTGGGTGTCGAGGATGTCGGCGGCGTCGCGGTGGGTGAGCAGGGCGAGGACGACCTTGGTGTAGAGGGTCGACTGGAGGTACGGCTCCGGCTTCTCCGGGGTGGCGAGCCAGCGCTCGACGTCGGTGATGCCGGCCTCGGTGATCGCGTACCGCTTGCGCTCGGGCCCGTCGCCCGCCTCGATGCCGTCGACCTCGACGAGCCCGTTCTTCAGCAGCCGGGACATCGTCGAGTAGACCTGGCCGTAGTGGAGCGGCCGGTCGTGACCGAACTTCTCGTCGAAGGCCCGCTTCAGGTCGTAGCCGTGGCGCGGGCCGGACTCCAGGAGTCCCAGGAGGGTGTGACCGATGGACATGCCCCGCACTCTACACACCGTGTATACGTTGCATGTATACGCCGGGTGTGCAGTGCATGGTGGGGTGTGCGGGAGCGCAGGTCGGGGCTGGTTGTCACAGTTCTGCGACACCCAGCCCGTCCGGCGCTTGAGGACGAGGCCGTTCAGGCCGACGGGGGTCCGGGGGCGGAGCCCCCGGAGGGCCCGGGCGGCCGCCCACGCCGAGGCAGTGGACCCGTGTCCCGCGGCAGGCGCCCCGCCTCGGCCAGTGCCTTCCGCAGCAGGAACTCGATCTGGGCGTTCGCCGACCGCAGCTCGTCACCGGCCCACCGCGCCAGCGCCTCGTACACCGCCGGGTCCAGCCGCAGCAGCACCTGCTTGCGCTGCTGCTGCGGCCGGCGCTGCGGGCCCGGACCCTCGGACGGTGTGGTCACTGGTAGAGGGACCCGGTATTGAGGACCGGCTGCGCGGCGCGGTCCCCGCACAGCACCACCATCAGGTTGGAGACCATCGTCGCCTTCCGCTCGGAGTCCAGCTCCACGATGTCCCGCTCGGTGATCCGGGCGATCGCGGCCTCCACCATGCCGACCGCTCCGTCCACGATCTGCCGCCGGGCCGCGACGACCGCGCCGGCCTGCTGCCGCTGGAGCATCGCCGAGGCGATCTCGGGGGCGTACGCGAGGTGGGTGAAGCGCGACTCGATGATCTGCACCCCGGCCGCCTCCACGCGCGCGTGCAGTTCGACGGCGAGCTTCTCGGTGATCTCCTCGGCGTTGCCGCGCAGCGAGAGGCCGTCCTCGTCGTGCGCGTCGTAGGGGTACTCGATGGCGATGTGCCGCACGGCCGCCTCGGTCTGGGTGGAGACGAACTCGATGTAGTCGTCCACCTCGAAGGTGGCCTGGGCGGTGTCCTCGACCCGCCACACCACGACCGCGGCGAGCTCGATCGGGTTGCCGTAGGCGTCGTTGACCTTCAGGACGGCGGTCTCGTGGTTGCGGACCCGCGTCGAGATCTTCGTGCGCGAGGTGAGCGGGTTCACCCAGCGCAGGCCGTCCTGGCGGATCGTCCCCCGGTAGCGGCCGAAGAGCTGGACGACCCGGGCCTCGCCGGGCGCCACCATGTTCAGCCCGCACATGGCCAGGAACGCGGCGAGCGCGACCAGGATGCCGCCGATGATCAGGCCGGCCTTCGCGCCGCCGCCGTTCACCGCCGTGGCGGCCGCGATCAGCCCGGCACCGGCCAGCAGTCCGAGCAGGCCGAGGAGCAGAGCGAGCCCGCCTCCGATGCTGTGTGCCGTGAACTCCCGTACGCGTGGCGCCGGCATCTCGGGCACGTCTGCGGTGACCTGCGTGTCGTGTGTGGACATGAGTGAATCCCCCGTTCTTCCGCGGAGCCATCCTGCATAGCGTCCGTCTAGCTAAGTGATATCACATTATCGCGCCCTGGCAACCTTACGCGTGTCTCGAACGTCGGTTCCGTAGGGATGGGTGCTGATTGTCACGCCCGCAAAGGGCCGGATCGGCAGCCCTATCTCTTATCTCCCGGTGTTAGCTTTCTGAGCTGACCTGAGCGGCGAACCTGTGTGACACACGAGCACACATGAACGAAGCGGAGCGGATCGGACCCATGGGACGAGCGGAAGAGAGACGCGCCCGACAGCGCGGTGGGCGCCGGGCGGCACCCAAGAGCCACCGTTCGTCGGCCCCGGCCGGGAAGAGCGGCATACGCAGGCTCTTCACCTGGAAGAAGATCCTCGGCACCTTCTTCGGCCTCTGCCTGCTCGGCATGGGCGCCTTCATCGTGCTGTACATGGTGATCGACATCCCCGAGGGGAACGCCGACGCCAAGCGGCAGAGCAACATCTACAAGTACAGCGACGGCGCGATCATGGCCCGCGACGGCAAGGTCAACCGCGAGGTCGTCGACCTGTCCAAGGTCCCCAAGCCGGTCCGGCAGACCTTCGTCGCCGCCGAGAACAAGACCTTCTACAAGGACGCCGGCGTCGACCTCAAGGGCACCGCCCGCGGTGTGTTCAACACCCTCGCCGGCCGCGGCTCGCAGGGCGGTTCCACGATCACCCAGCAGTACGTCAAGAACTACTACCTGACGCAGGAACAGACCGTCTCGCGCAAGCTGAAGGAACTGGTCATCTCGTTGAAGCTGGACCGGGAGAAGTCCAAGGACTACATCCTCGCCGGCTACATCAACACCAGTTACTACGGCCGCAACGCCTACGGCATCCAGGCCGCCGCCCAGGCCTACTACCGCAAGGACGCCGAGGACCTCACGGTCGCGCAGGGCGCCTACCTCGCCGCGCTCCTCCAGGCACCGAGCCAGTACGACTGGGCGGTCGCCTCCGAGGGCGGTAAGAAACTGGTCAAGGCCCGCTGGAACTACGTACTGAACAACATGGTCGAAGAGGGCTGGCTGAGCCGGTCCGAGCGTGACGGCATGAAGTTCCCGGTGCCCAAGGAGCCCAAGCCCGCCCCCGGCATGGAGGGCCAGAAGGGCTACCTCGTCAACTCGGCCAACGCGACCCTGGAGAAGCAGCTCGTCGCCGACGGCACCGCGAGCACCCGCAAGGAAGCCGAGGCGATGGTCAACGCCGGCGGCTGGACCATCACCCTCAACATCGACAAGAAGAAGCAGGCCGCGCTGGAGAAGTCCGTCCAGCAGCAGCTGACCAGCAATCTCGACCCCGACAAGCGCAAGGTCGACGGGAACGTCCAGGCCGGCGCCGCGTCCGTGAACCCGAAGACGGGCGCCGTGGTCGCGATGTACGGCGGCGAGGACTACTTCAAGCACTACATGAACAACGCCACCCGCGCCGACTACCAGCCGGCCTCCACCTTCAAGCCGGTCATCCTGGCCGCGGCCCTGGAGGAACAGGCACAGACGCAGGACGGCAAGCCGATCACCGCGAACACGGTCTACGACGGCACGAGCAAGCGCCAGGTCATGGAGGACGGCAGCAAGGTCGGCTTCGCCCCCGAGAACGAGGACGACCAGAACTACGGGCCCATCAGCGTCCAGACGGCGATGAACAAGTCCGTCAACTCCGTCTTCGCACAGATGGGCGTCGACGTCGGCATGTCCAAGGTGGTCGACGTCGCCGGCAAGCTCGGCATGGACACCGAGAACATGGAGGCCGTGCCCGCCCAGACCCTCGGCAGCATGGGCGCGAGCCCCCTGCAGATGGCCGGCGTCTACGCGACCCTCGACAACCACGGCAAGAAGGTCACCCCGGCCCTGGTGAAGTCGGCGGAGCACCTGAACCAGAAGGTCACCATGCCCGACCCGGTCGGTGAGCAGGTCATCAGCCCGGAGGCCGCCGACTCCGTCACCTCGGTGCTCACCGGCGTGGTCGACGACGGCACCGCCCAGGCCTCCGTACGGAACAACCCCGCGCGCGACGGCCAGCAGGTTGCCGGCAAGACCGGTACGTCCGACAACAACAAGTCGGCCTGGTTCACCGGCTACACGCCGAACCTGGTCACCTCGGTGGGCCTGTTCGGCGAGGACGCCAAGACCCACGCGCAGGTCGCGATGTACAAGGCGCTCGGCGAGCCCCGCATCGACGGCGGTGGCTTCCCGGCGCGGATCTGGGCGGCGTATACCTTCGGCGTGATGGGTGACGTCACCAAGTTCGACCTGGACACCCAGCAGGGCGCGGCCGTCCAGCCCACGTGGACACCGACACCCACGGAGTCGGAGACCGAGGAGCCCACGCAGGAGCCGACGACCGAGGAGCCGTCGTCGCCCCCGCCGCCGACGACGGAGGAGCCGAGCACCTCGGCGCCGCCGAGCCCGTCGACGTCACCGTCGACCATCACACCGCCGACCTCCCCGGGGACGGTGTCCCCGCCGACCGACGGCGACCCGTTCGACCCGGTCAGGCCGGGCGACGAGGAGTAGGCGACGCGAACGGGCGCCCGGCATCACGCCGGGCGCCCTTTCGCCGTGCTGTTCGGTGCGTCAGCCGCGGTTGAGCTCGAACCAGACGACCTTGCCCGTGCTGAGCCGCGTCGCACCCCAGCGCCGGGCCAGCCGGTTCACCAGGTACAGACCGCGTCCGCCCTCGTCGGTGGCGCGGGCCTGCCGCAGACGCGGCAACTGCGGGACGTCGTCGCCCACTTCGCAGCGCAGGACATCGGTCCGCAGCAGGCGCACCGTGACCGGCCGGGACGCGTACCGCACGGCGTTGGTGACGACCTCGCTGACCAGCAGCTCCACGGAGTCGCTGAGTTCCTCGAGGCCCCAGCGCTGCAGCGCGCGCCGGGCGAGGCGGCGGGCCCGGCCGGGGGCGGCGTCCTCCGGCTCCAGGAACCAGTACGCCACGTCGCTGGGAGCGATCCCGTCGAAGCGGGCGGCGAGCAGCGCGATGTCGTCGTCCCGGTCGCCCGGGCCGAGCATGTCGAGCACCTCGTCGCAGAGCGCCTCCAGGGGCGGCGGATGGTCGGGACCGGTGAGCTGCGCGGTCGCGGCGAGCTTCTCGCGCAGCTGCTCGATGCCGGTCCACACGTCCCTGAGGCGCGACTCCACCAGGCCGTCGGTGTACAGCACCAGGGTCGCGCCGGCGGGCGCGTCCAGCTCCACCGCCTCGAAGTCGACGCCGCCGACCCCGATCGGGGCACCGGCCGGCACACGCAGCACCTCGGCCCGGCCGCCCAGATGGAGCAGGACGGGCGGCGGATGACCGGCGTTGGCGATGGTGATGCGGTGCGATACCGGGTCGTAGACCGCGTACAGGCAGGTCGCCATGCGGTCCACACCGAGGCGCTGGGCCTGTTCGTCGAGGTGGTGCAGCACCTCCTGCGGCGGCAGGTCGAGGCCCGCGAGGGTCTGGGCGGTGGTGCGCAGCTGGCCCATGATCGCGGCCGAGGTCATGGAGTGGCCCATGACGTCACCCACGACCAGGGCGACCCGGCTGCCGGGCAGTGGGATCGCGTCGTACCAGTCGCCGCCGACGCGTGCGGTCTCCGCCGCCGGCAGATAGCGGGAGGCGAGCCGCACGCCCGTCGGGCGGGGCAGCGTCTCGGGCAGCATCGTGCGCTGCAGCTCGTCCGCGATGTACGCCTCACGCCCGTACAGCACCGCCTTGTCGATGCCCAGGGCGCTGTGCGTGGCGAGCTGGGCGGCCACCAGCAGGTCGTCGGGCTCGAAGGCGATGCGTTCCGGGCGGCGCAGGAAGAGAGCGGCACCGATGACCCGGCGCCGGCCGCGCAGCGGGGCCAGGATCGCCCGCTGTCCGTCCGGTACGGCGAACTCGCCGCCCTCACCGAGCAGCTCGGGCAGCGCGGCGCGGGCCGCGGGAGCGTCGGTGAAAACCGGGCGCACGCCCCGCAGGACCTCGGCGAGCGCGCTGCCGGGACGCACCTCGCACAGCTCGGCGCCGACCGCGTCCAGCTCGTCCGGTTCGGGCTGCGCGGCCGGCTGGAAGCCGTTCTCGGTGTCGCGCTCCGCCGGTATCCGGTCGGTACGGCGCAGCCGCAGCACCAGCGGGCCGGTGGGCCGCTCGTCGCCGACGGGCAGCGGGTCGCGCAGGTAGACCAGGATCGCGTCGGAGAACGTGGGCACGGTGGCCCGGCACAGCCCCATCACGATCTCGTCGAGATCGATGCCGCGGGCGATCCGCCGGGTGGCGGCGCCGACGAACCGGAGCCGGTCGCCGTCCCGCCGCATCGGCGTGGGCTTGCCGGGCGGCAGGCTCTGGCCGCTGCGGCGCTCGGGCCCCTCGGGGTTCGGCGCAGGCCGGTCCTGCTCGTCGGCCGGCTGGACCGGGATGCCCTCGGGGGAGGGGCGCGGCCGCGGGGTCTCGCGCTCGGCGGTCTGCTCGGCACCCGGCTGGGAGTGCTCGGAGGCGGGGTCGCTCACGGTGTCCTTGCCCTTGCCGAACGGCGTGGAGGTGCCCGGCTCCGAGGTGCCCGGCGTGGTGTGCGCCGTCGAGGCCGGAACGCTGGCGTCGCCGCACGGGCGGCCCTGTACCGGTAAGGCGCCCGAGCCGGGCGTGCGCGCCGGTGTCGAGGTATGCACGAGCGCCCCGCGGGGGTCCGCGGGGTCGATGCCCGTCTGCGGGCGTTCGAAGGAGGTCGGCTGCTCCGTCACGCGTGTCGAATCCATCCGTCCGGGGCTGCACGCCAGAGGTGCAGGTGGTCCCGCCGAAACTCCGATACCCGGAATACGTGTCCCAGGAACGGAATCCCCGCGTGGTCAGAGGTTGTTTCTGTGCCACCGGCGGGCCGTCTGCGGCCCTCAGGGGCCTGCTGACGGCCCCTGGGGCCCGTGGAGCAGGCCCTGCCGGTGTTGCCCTCGTACCCCTCGCTCACGTCCTGCCGCCCCTCGGTGACGATCGGTCAAGCTCAGCGCGTGCTGCGGTAGTTGCGATGTGCGACCCGCCGCGCGCCCTTGCGGAGGACGATCCTACGTTTCTTGCCCGGGGGCGCATCAAGGGTCTCATGAGGACACATGCGCGGGCGTACGATCCCAGTCCTCAGGCAGTGACGGTACAGCCCAGGACGGATCCGGGCGCCAGTGCTGCCAGCCTTCCGAGAACGGCGGCCCCCACGCGCGGATCACCTCCACCGCCGCCTGCCCCGCCGCTCGTACCTTTTCCGCCTGTTGGCCGTCCATCAACCCGTCCCGCCGGGCCTGGGCGAACTCGTCCTCGTCCCGCCAGTGCCAACTGCGGTCGGGATGGACGGAAATGTCCAGGAAGTGGTCCACGGAGTCCACGCCGCCCTCCCAACGGGCCAGCGGCTCCTCCAGGTTCACGTACCAGTTCTTGAACTGCCAGCCCGGATCCCAGAACAGCCACACCGACCAGGGCTCGCCGGGCCGGGCCAGCTTCAGGACGCCCGTGCCGAACCACCGGTCGCGCTGCACGGTGCGCGGCCTGGTGTAGCGCGACTCCAGCGGCTCCAGGTGCACGGGGGTGCCGTCGGCGAGCACCGGCTTCACGCACTCGGTGCCCGGCGCCAGCCACACGGCGAGCAGCTCCGCGTCGTCCCGTACGACCGTGACGGGACGCACGATGTGCAGACGCGGGCCGCCGTTCTCCCGGTACCGCCACAGGATCCGGCTCCCGGGCGCCCAGAAGCCCGCCGCACCACCCGTTTCCACGCGTCTCACCGCTCCACCCTCTGCCATGCACAGATATTAGGTGCCATAGGCATACGACGCTGCGGCGCGTGTCATGGTTCACGCGCCGGGCGTACTCGCACCACGCATCGTCACGGGTGCGTCATCCGCAGGACATCCAGCGCCTCGTCGAGCTGCTCCCTGGTCAGGTCGCCGCGCTCCACGTACCCGCCGTCCAGCACGACCTGACGGATGGTCTTCCGCTCGGCCAGTGCCTTCTTGGCGACCTTCGCGGCCTCCTCGTACCCGATGTACTTGTTGAGCGGTGTGACGACGGACGGGGAGGACTCCGCGTACTCCCGCGCCCGCTCGCGGTCGGCGGTGACGCCGTCGACCGTCCGGTCGGCGAGCAGCCGCGAGACGTTGGCGAGCAGCCGGATCGACTCCAGCACGTTCTTCGCGATGACCGGCAGCATGACGTTGAGCTCGAAGTTGCCGGCGGCACCCGCCGTGGCCACGGTCGCGTCGTTCCCGACGACCTGGGCCGCCACCATCAGCACGGCCTCCGGAATGACCGGATTCACCTTGCCCGGCATGATCGAGGAACCGGGCTGGAGGTCCGGCAGGGCGATCTCGGCGAGGCCGGTGCGCGGTCCGGAGGACATCCACCGCAGATCGTTGGCGATCTTCGTCAGCCCGACCGCGATGGTCCGCAGCTGCCCGCTGGTCTCGACGACGCCGTCCCGGGCGCCCTGCGCCTCGAAGTGGTCACGGGCCTCGGTCAGGGGCAGCCCGGTCGTCCGGGCGACCTCCTCGATCACGGCGGCGGAGAACCCGGGCGGGGTGTTGATGCCGGTGCCGACGGCCGTGCCGCCGAGGGGCAGTTCGGCGAGCCGGGGGAGGGAGGCCTCAAGGCGCTCGACGCCGTACCGCACCTGGGCGGCGTAGCCGCCGAACTCCTGGCCCAGCGTCACGGGGGTGGCGTCCATCAGATGGGTCCGCCCCGACTTCACGACATCGCCGAACTCCTCGGCCTTGCGCCCGAGGGCGGCCGAAAGATGCTCCAGGGCCGGGACGAGATCGCGGATGACCGCGGCGGTGGCGGCGATGTGGATCGACGAGGGGAAGACGTCGTTCGACGACTGGGAGGCGTTGACGTGGTCGTTGGGATGCACGCTCCTGCCCAGCCGCTCGGTGGCCAGGGTGGCGATGACCTCGTTGGTGTTCATGTTGGACGAGGTCCCGGACCCGGTCTGGAACACGTCGACCGGGAAGTGCTCGTCCCACTTCCCCTCGGCGACCTCGGCGGCGGCCGACTGGATCGCGTCGGCGATCTCCTTGTCCAGGACCCCCAGCTCGGCGTTGACCTTGGCCGCCGCCCCCTTGATCCGCGCCAGCGCCTCGATGTGCGCCCGCTCGATGCGCTGCCCGGAGACCGGGAAGTTCTCCACCGCACGCTGGGTCTGGGCCCGCCACTTGGCGTGGGCGGGCACCCGCACCTCGCCCATGGAGTCGTGCTCGATGCGGTACTCGGTCCTGTCCTGCTCGTCGGTCATCGACGATCACCTCCACGTGGCACAGCGTCCGCGACGCGACCACTGTTCCCCGTGGAGGCGACTAGTCACCCCTCTGACGGCAGCCCGTCCGGCGTTTGAGGACGAGGCCCTTCGTCCGAACGGGGTCCGGGGCGGAGCCCGGGCGGGGTCGAAGGGGCGAAGTCCCTGGAGGACGGGACGGGACGGGCAGGGGCGGCGGGGGCGAGATCCATCCCCCGCCGCACCCGAGGCACTACGCCAGCCCAGGCCCCCGCACCGGAATCGACGTGAACGTCGGCGCGGGCGCCGGGTCCTGGAAGAAGTCGTTGCCCTTGTCGTCCACGACGATGAACGCCGGGAAGTCCTCGACCTCGATCTTCCAGACCGCCTCCATGCCGAGCTCCTCGTACTCGACGACCTCGACCTTCTTGATGCAGTCCTGGGCGAGACGGGCGGCCGGGCCGCCGATGGAGCCGAGGTAGAAGCCGCCGTGCGAGCCGCAGGCGTCGGTGACCTGCTTGCTGCGGTTGCCCTTGGCCAGCATCACCTTGGAGCCGCCCGCCGCCTGGAACTGCTCCACGTAGGAGTCCATCCGGCCGGCCGTGGTGGGGCCGAAGGAGCCGGACGCGTACCCCTCGGGCGTCTTCGCGGGACCCGCGTAGTACACCGGGTGGTCCTTCAGGTACTGCGGCATCTCCTCGCCCGCGTCCAGCCGCTCCTTGATCTTGGCGTGCGCGATGTCACGCGCCACGACCAGCGGGCCGGTCAGCGACAGGCGGGTCTTCACCGGGTACTTCGTGAGCTCGGCCAGGATCTCGTCCATCGGCTGGTTCAGGTCGATCTTGACGACGTCGCCCTCGGACTCCAGCTGCTCGTCCGTCGTCTCCGGCAGGAACCGCGCCGGGTCCTTCTCCAGCTGCTCCAGGAAGACGCCCTCGGCCGTGATCTTCGCGACGGCCTGGCGGTCGGCGGAGCAGGACACCGCGATGGCGACCGGGCAGGACGCCCCGTGCCGGGGCAGCCGCACGACGCGCACGTCGTGGCAGAAGTACTTGCCGCCGAACTGCGCCCCGATCCCGATCTTCTGCGTCAGCTCGAAGACCTTCTGCTCCAGGTCCTCGTCCCGGAAGCCGTGCCCGAGCTCCGAGCCCTCCGACGGGATCTCGTCCAGGTAGTGCGCGGAGGCGTACTTCGCCGTCTTCAGCGCGTACTCGGCGGACGTACCGCCGACCACGATCGCCAGGTGGTACGGCGGGCAGGCGGCCGTACCGAGCGAGCGGATCTTCTCCTCCAGGAACTTCATCATGGAGGCCTCGTTCAGGACGGCCTTCGTCTCCTGGTACAGGAACGACTTGTTGGCCGAGCCGCCGCCCTTGGCCATGAAGAGGAACTTGTAGGCGCCGCCGTCGGTCGCGTACAGCTCGATCTGCGCCGGCAGGTTGGAGCCCGTGTTCTTCTCGTCCCACATGGTCAGCGGGGCCATCTGCGAGTACCGCAGGTTCAGGTTCTGGTACGCGTCGTAGATGCCGCGCGAGAGGGCCGCCTCGTCGCCGCCCTCCGTGAGCACGTTCTGTCCGCGCTTGCCCATGACGATCGCCGTGCCGGTGTCCTGGCACATGGGGAGGACGCCCGCCGCCGCGATGTTCGCGTTCTTCAGCAGGTCCAGCGCCACGAACTTGTCGTTGCCGGACGCCTCGGGGTCGTCGATGATGCGGCGCAGCTGCGTGAGGTGGGCGGGGCGCAGGTAGTGCTGGATGTCGTGGATGGCCTCCTCGGCGAGCTTGCGCAGCGCCTCCGGCTCCACCTTGAGGAAGGTCCGCCCGTCCGGCCCCTCGACCGTGGAGACACCCTCGGAGGTCACCAGCCGGTACGGGGTGGTGTCCTCTCCCTGGGGGAGCAGATCGGTGTACGCGAACTCAGGCATCTCGCCCATTCCTCACTCGACAGACGCGACCCGCCTCCTTTGGCGAGCGCCCACCAGCGTAGAACCTGCCTCCGGCGGCGAGCTTGTGAGGTAAGGCTCAGTTCGTCACGGTCGGGTCGTGGTCAGGGGCTCGCAAAGGACGCGAGTGAGGGGTGTCGCGATCTATCGTGTTTCGGTACGCTGCTGCCGTGGACCTTCAGAAGCAGGACCTTCAGACGCAAGGGGCGCCCGCCGGCTCCGAGTTCCGCGCCTCCGACGCCGAGCGCGACCGCATCGCCGACATCCTGCACGACGCCCTCGCCGAGGGCCGCCTCACCGCGGACGAGCACGCCGAGCGGGTCGACGGGGTGCTGCGCGCCAAGACGGTCGGCGAGCTGGAGGTGTTCATACGGGACCTGCCCGCCGCCCACCGCCGGGGCCCGGCCCCGTCCCCCGCGCCGGCCCCCTACCGCCCTGCCGCCGGCGCCCTTCCGATGGACCCCGACGACAACGTGGTCGCGATCTTCGGCGCCGCCGCCCGCAAGGGCCGCCGGCGAGTGGGCCGCCGCATCCACGCCTACGCGGTCTTCGGCAGTGTCGAGATAGACCTCAGTGAGGCCCTCTTCGACCACCAGCAGGTCGTGATCAAGTCGTTCGCGGTCTTCGGCAGTGTCGACATCCGCGTCCCGGAGAACGTGTCGCTGCGCGGCATGGGCGGCGGTGTGCTCGGCAGCTTCGAGGTGGACACCCTCGACTCGGACGAGCCTCAGGCCCCGGTCGTCTTCGTCGACGGCTGGGCCCTCCTGGGCAGCGTCGAGGCGCGGCCCAAGCGCGGCAGGTTCGTCGCGGACATCCTGGACCGGGTGCAGCGCAAGGTCGACAGGAGTCTGCGCAAGCACCTGGATCATTGACGGTCGCGAATCCGCCCCGGGTCCGGAGCAAATCGGTGCACCGGTGACACGGCCCCACGGACCCTGCGAACGGGGCGAATCCAGCGGTTCGGAACTCAGTGCATAGGCGCGGGTACAGCGGGTAGGCCTTGCTGCATCGTCTCTCGCTCGCGAAGCCGTCGTCAGGAGTAGACCGTGCTGCAACCGCCGCATTCGTCCCTGCAGGTAGCTGCCGTTCCGGCCCCGCGGGTGCCAGCGCGAGACAGGGATCAAGACGCCCCGTGGCACACCGAGGCGGTGTGCCGGCGGGACGAAGCGGGCCTGTTCTTCGCTCCCTCCAAGGAGCCCACCGCGGCCCGGCTCTCCCGCGAGGAGGCGGCGAAGCGGGTCTGCGCCCGCTGTCCGGTGATGGTCGAATGCCGCGAACACGCCCTGCTCCAGCCCGAACCGTACGGCGTCTGGGGCGGCCTGACCGCAGCGGAACGCCGCGTGGTCCTGGCCCGGCGCCGCCGTCGCGACCTGGAGCTGAAGAAGGCGGCCCACTCCTCGGACCGCATAGCCGCGGCAGGCTGAGCGACAGCGGAAGAGGGCGCCCCCACCGCACCGGGGGCGCCCTCTTTTCAGCGGATCCTCCGGGTGGGTCACTTCCCCTTGTCGAAGTCGATCGCGCTGTACGCCCGCAGCTTGCTCAGGCGGTGCTCGGAATCGATTCTGCGGACCGTGCCCGACCGCGACCGCATCACGATGGAGTCGGTCGTGGCGGTCTCCGCACGGTAGCGAACCCCCCGCAGCAGCTCCCCGTCCGTGATCCCGGTCGCCACGAAGAACACGTTCTCGCCGGTGACCAGATCCTCCGTGGTCAGCACCCGGTCCAGATCGTGCCCGGCGTCGAGGGCCCGCTGCCGCTCCTCGTCGTCCTTGGGCCACAGCTTGCCCTGGATCGTGCCGCCCAGGCACTTCACCGCGCAGGCCGAGATGATGCCCTCCGGCGTACCGCCGATGCCGAGCAGCAGGTCGACGCCCGTGCCCTCGCGCAGCGCCAGGATCGAGCCGGCCACGTCGCCGTCGGAGATCAGCCTGATCCGCGCACCGGCCTCCCGGATCTCCTTGATGATGCCCTCGTGCCGCGGCCGGTCAAGGATCACCACCGTCACGTCCTCGGGCGCGGACCGCTTGGCCTTGGCGACCCGGCGGATGTTCACCGACACCGGCGCGTTGATGTCGACGAAGTCGGCGGCCTCGGGGCCGGTGACGAGCTTGTCCATGTAGAAGACCGCCGACGGGTCGAACATGGAGCCGCGCTCGGCCGCGGCCAGCACCGCGATCGCGTTCGTCATGCCCTTCGCGGTCAGCGTGGTGCCGTCGATCGGGTCCACGGCGATGTCGCACTCGGGCCCGGTCCCGTCCCCGACGCGCTCCCCGTTGAACAGCATGGGGGCTTCGTCCTTCTCGCCCTCGCCGATGACGACGACGCCGTTCATCGAGACGGTGGAGACGAGGGTCCGCATGGCGCGCACCGCGGCGCCGTCGGCGCCGTTCTTGTCTCCGCGTCCCACCCAACGGCCCGCGGCCATCGCCGCCGCCTCTGTCACCCGGACCAGTTCCAGGGCGAGGTTGCGGTCGGGGGCCTCGGAGGGCACATCAAGTTCGGACGGCAAGTGATGATGCTCGGTCATCGGAGCGCACCTTTCTGTACGACGACGGCCGGATGAGGGCTTTGTCGCCCGACTCTATCTCCGAGTGCGCAAAATGAGCAGGGGCCCCCACGGATGAGCACTCCGGAGACCTGCGACGATAGGGGGCGTGGCAGGCACGAACGGTAAGCAGAAAACGGCGCGGGACATGATCCTCTCGATGGGCGTCATCGTCCTCGTGGCGGGCTTCGTGTACCTCTTCATCCCGCACGACGACACCCCGCAGGACACCAAGGTGGTCGACTACCGGGTCGAACTGCTCACGGCACGCCGCGCCGCCCCGTACCCCGTGGCCGCGCCCGAGGGCCTGACCGACGGGTGGAAGGCCACCTCCGTCCGCTACCGGGGCGAGGACTTCGACACCTGGCATCTCGGCTTCCACGATCCCGAGGGGGAGTACGTGGCGGTCGAGCAGTCCACTCAGCGGCGCCCCGTCTTCCTCGACGAGGCGACCCAGGGCGCGCGGGAGACCGGGCAGACCGAGAAGATCGCCGGCCGGACGTGGACCCGCTACGAGGGCGGCCGGTACGACGCGCTGGTCCTCGAAGGCGCCAAGGGCTCGACGACGGTCGTCACGGGCACCGCGTCGTTCGCGCAGCTGTCGAAGATGGCGGAGGCGCTGAGGACGGAGTGAGCCGCGCACTCCCGTAGGCATGACGAAGGCCCTCGGCGCGGTGCCGGGGGCCTTGTCCGTGTCCGGGAGGGGTTCTCAGACCGTGGTGACGACCTGGTCGAACTCCAGGCGCGGGGAGCGCGGGTGCCAGGCGTCCGGGCCCGGGCGGCCGATGTTGACGATCATCAGCGGGGTGTGGTCGTCGTCCAGGAACTCCTTGCGCACGCCCTCGAAGTCGAAGCCGGTCATCGGGCCGGCGGCGAGACCGGCGGCGCGGACGCCGACGATGAAGTACGCGGCCTGGAGGGCGGCGTTCAGCCCGGCGGCGTTCTCGCGGACCGGGCGCTCGGTGAAGAAGACGTCCTTGATCTGCGGCGCGGCCGGGAACAGGTGCGGCAGCTCCTCGTGGAACTCGTTGTCCGCGGAGAGGATCGCGACCAGCGGGGCGCTCGCCGTCTTGGCGCGGTTGCCCTCGGCCAGGTGCGGCACCAGGCGCTCGCGGGCCTCGGGGGAGCGGACCAGGGTGATGCGCAGCGGGGTCTGGTTGAAGGCCGTCGGACCGTACTTGACCAGGTCGTAGATCGCCTGCACCTGCTCGTCGGTCACCGGCTCGTCGGTGAAGGCGTTGGCGGTGCGGGCCTCGCGGAACAGCAGGTCCTGGGCGGCGGGGTCAAGAACGAGGGACATGGATGCACTTTCTCGCGACGGTCGGTCCGGAAGATCGGCTGACGTCTTCGACCGTACGCGAGTGAAGTTCAACGTTCAACTAACCTGAGGGTGTCGTGTGTCACCCGGCACGGACCGGCCCGGTCCCGCCCGGCCTACTCGGTGTCCTCGTCCTCCGCGGCCTCCTCGGCCAGCGCCGCGTCCAGCCTCGCCCGCGCCCCGTCCAGCCAGCGCCGGCAGACCTTGGCCAGCTCCTCGCCGCGCTCCCAGAGCGCGAGGGACTCCTCCAGCGTCGTGCCGCCCGCCTCCAGGCGCCGGACGACCTCGATCAGCTCGTCCCGCGCCTGCTCGTACCCGAGCGCCTCGGTCGTGCCCGGCGCCTCATCAACCTCGCTGGTCATCCACCCACCCTATGTGTCCACTCGTACGGAGAACTCACCCTCGGAGACCCGGGCGCGCAGCGCCTCACCGGCCTCCACCTCGCCGGGATCGCGGACGGCGTGCCCGTCCGCCTTCTGCAGCACGGCGTACCCGCGCTTCAGGGTCGCGGCGGGGGAGAGGGCCACCACGCGCGCGTGCGTGTGCGTCAGCTCCGAGTCGGCCCGGTCGAGCTGGTGCCGCAGGCAGCGCCGGCCCCGGTCGAGCAGGTCCGCCACATGGTCGGCGCGCTCGTCGATCATCCGGTGCGGGTCCTCTATCGACGGCCGCGCGAGGGCATGCGCCAGCCCGCGCTCCTCCCGCTCGACCAGCGCCGCCACGCACCGCCGCGCCCGGTCCCGCAGCAGCCGCACCCGCTCGTACTCCTCGCCGACGTCGGGTACGACCTTCTTGGCGGCGTCGGTCGGGGTGGAGGCGCGCAGGTCGGCGACGTGGTCGAGGAGCGGGTTGTCGGGCTCGTGCCCGATCGCGGACACCACGGGCGTACGGCACTGGGAGACCGTCCGGATCAGCTGCTCGTCGGAGAACGGCAGCAGGTCCTCCACACTGCCGCCGCCCCGCGCGACGATGATCACGTCGACGTCCTCGATCGCGTCGAGCTCCTTCACGGCCTGCGCGACCTGCGGCACGGCGTGCACGCCCTGCACGGCGACGTTGCGCACCTCGAAGCGGACGGCGGGCCAGCGGTGCCGGGCGTTCTCCAGGACGTCGCGCTCGGCGGCCGAGGCCCGTCCGCAGACCAGCCCCACGAGCTGCGGCAGGAACGGCAGCGGCTTCTTCCGCTCCGGGGCGAACAGCCCCTCGCGCGCGAGGGCCTTCTTCAGCTGCTCCAGGCGCGCCAGCAGCTCCCCGACACCGACGGGCCTTATCTCGGCGGCCCGCAGCGACAGCTGCCCCCGCGGCGCGTACCACTCCGGCTTCGCGAGGACGACGACCCGGGCGCCCTCGCTCACCACGTCCGCGACGGCGTCGAACACCTGCCGGTAGCAGGTGACGCCGACGGAGATGTCGTACGACGGGTCGCGCAGCGTAAGGAACACCACACCGGCGCCCGGCCGCCGCGACAACTGCGTGATCTGCCCCTCGACCCACACCGCGCCGAGCCGGTCGATCCATCCGCCGATGAGCCGCGACACCTCACCGACGGGGAGCGGGGATTCCGCGGACGTGTTCACAGCCATGCCCGCGAGGGTAGTGGGCGCCGCTGACAACACGGTTCAGCCGCTCGGGAGGTGTCCTCCGTGCTCAGGGCGTCCACGCGTCCCGCCGGCTGTCCCGCGCCGTCGGCACCACCGGACCGGTGCGATCTTCGGCCTGCCGAACGCGGCCTTACGATGGGACGCATGTCTGCTTCGCCTGGCCGCCGTGTCCTGCTCGCCGCCCCCCGTGGCTACTGCGCGGGTGTGGACCGCGCCGTCATCGCCGTCGAGAAAGCGCTGGAGCAGTACGGGGCTCCGGTCTACGTCCGGCATGAGATCGTCCACAACAAGTACGTCGTGCAGACCCTGGAGAAGAAGGGCGCGATCTTCGTCGAGCAGACGGAGGAAGTGCCCCCGGGGAACATCGTCATGTTCTCCGCACACGGCGTTGCCCCTGTCGTCCACGAGGAGGCCGAGCGCGGCCGCCTCGCCACCATCGACGCCACCTGCCCCCTGGTCACCAAGGTCCACAAGGAAGCCGTCCGGTTCGCCAAGGAGGACTACGACATCCTCCTGATCGGCCACGAGGGCCACGAGGAGGTCATCGGCACCTCCGGTGAGGCCCCCGAGCACATCCAGCTGGTCGACGGGCCGGGCGATGTCGCGAAGGTCGAGGTCCGCGACCCGTCCAAGGTCGTCTGGCTCTCCCAGACCACGCTGTCCGTCGACGAGACCATGGAGACCGTCGACGCGTTGCAGGAGAAGTTCCCGCAGCTCATCTCCCCGCCCAGCGACGACATCTGCTACGCCACGCAGAACCGCCAGCTGGCCGTGAAGCAGATGGGCGCCGAGTCGGAGCTGGTGATCGTGGTCGGCTCCCGCAACTCCTCCAACTCCGTGCGGCTCGTGGAGGTCGCCAAGAACGCGGGTGCGCGCGAGGCCTACCTCGTGGACTTCGCCGACGAGATCGACGAGGCCTGGCTGGAGGGCGTCTCCACGGTCGGCGTCACCTCGGGTGCCTCCGTCCCGGAGGTCCTGGTCGAGCAGGTCCTGGAGTGGCTCTCGCAGCGCGGCTTCGAGGACGTCGAGCTCGTCAAGGCGGCCGAGGAGTCCATCACGTTCTCCCTGCCGAAGGAGCTGCGCCGCGACCTGCGCGAGGAGGCGGCGACGCTGGCCGCCGAGCGCGGCGGGGAGGGAACCGGCACTGGCACCGGGAGCGGTACCGGTACCGGGGCCGGTGAAAATTCCGGGGAGTGATCGCGAACGGGCTGGGCGGTGACAGCCGTCCGGCCTGTGACTGTCAGTCGTTCGTCGTAGCGTGGGGCCATGCAGATCTTCGGTGTGGACATCGGCGGTTCCGGGATCAAGGGCGCCCCGGTGGACCTGGACAAGGGTGACCTGGCGCAGGAGCGTCACAAGGTCCTCACCCCGCACCCGGCCACGCCCGACGGGGTGGCCGACGGCGTCAAGGAGGTCGTCGACCACTTCGGCTGGACGGGCCCGATCGGGGTCACCTTCCCGGGCGTGGTCACCGACGGAGCCGTGATCCGTACGGCGGCCAACGTCGACGACAGCTGGATCGACACCGACGCCCGCGCGCTGCTCGGCGAACGGCTGGGCGGCCTGCCGGTGACGGTGGTGAACGACGCGGACGCGGCGGGCGTCGCCGAGATGCACTTCGGCGCCGGCCGCGGCCGCCACGGCACGGTGATCGTGCTCACGCTCGGTACGGGCATCGGCAGCGCGGTCTTCATCGACGGCGCCCTCGTCCCCAACACCGAGCTGGGCCATCTGGAGCTGGACGGGCACGACGCGGAGAAGCGGGCCTCCAGCAAGGCCCGGGAGGACCACGACATGACGTGGGAGCACTGGGCGTCGCACCGCGTGCGCAAGTACCTCGCCCACGTCGAGATGCTGTTCTCGCCGGAGCTGTTCATCATCGGCGGCGGCGTCAGCCGCAAGTCCCACAAGTTCCTGCCCCACATCGAGGGCATCGAGGCGGAGATCGTCCCGGCGCAGCTGCAGAACAACGCGGGGATCGTGGGGGCGGCGATGCGGGCGGCCGGGCACTAGGCCGCTTCAGACGGCTCTTCGGGGCCCGGCAGATGTCACCCCGGCGGACGTGACCCGGCTGCCGCCGCCCGCCGCCGGTGCACCAGCCGGATCCGCCGGACGATGACGATGAGCCCGGCGACGAGCGTTCCCCCGTACAGCCACCCGGCCTGCGTGGCGAGCGCCGTCACCAGTCCCATCAGCCTGCCGCCGGTGCCTCCGTCGCCGTCGGCCATCGGCAGCAGCCCCACGGCGAACGCGATCGGCACGACGACGGGCGCGATCATCAGATCCCCCCGGCGCACCCAGACGGCGGTCAGCACACACACCGGCAGGAACAGCACGCCGTACGCCGTCAGCGACGCGCCGAACAGCACCGCGCACACCCCGCCGAGCAGGAACATCACCACGCCGCTGAACAGTCCGCTGCCCAGCCCGGTCAGCCGGGGATTCGGCAGCCGTCCCGCAGTGGGCGCGGCCCCCGCCGACGCGGGCGCGGGCCGCCGTCCCGCCGCCTCACTGCCGGCTCCTCCCGCTCCTCGTTTCGCCTGGGGCGGCAGTGACGATCCCGGTCCGTCGCGTCGCGGTCCGTGCCGGGCAGGTCGCGTCCTGTATTGCTCCACTGCACCAACGTAGGTCGTTCAATATGCCGAATCGCCCATCAGACACGCCGTGGGCCGAGGCTTGGCCAAGCGTTCGACAGGCCCGCCGGGCGGCTTGCGGGTACGCCGTAGACTGGTGGATCGGCCGGTCCCCTGGCCCCCTGGCCCTCTCCACTCACGGGAAGTCGCAACGTGTCGCTCACGATCGGAATCGTCGGTCTGCCGAATGTCGGCAAGTCGACCCTGTTCAACGCCCTGACCAAGAACGACGTGCTGGCGGCCAACTACCCGTTCGCCACCATCGAGCCGAACGTGGGCGTCGTCGGCGTCCCCGACCCGCGGCTCGGCAAGCTGGCCGAGATCTTCAAGTCAGAGAAGGTCCTCCCGGCCACGGTCGACTTCGTCGACATCGCGGGCATCGTCCGCGGCGCGTCCGAGGGCGAGGGCCTGGGCAACAAGTTCCTGGCGAACATCCGTGAGTCGGACGCGATCTGCCAGGTCATCCGCGCCTTCGCGGACGAGAACGTCGTACACGTCGACGGCAAGGTCTCGCCCAAGGACGACATCGAGACCATCAACACCGAGCTGATCCTGGCGGACCTCCAGACGATCGAGAAGGTCCTTCCGCGCCTCCAGAAGGAGTCGCGCATCAAGAAGGACATCGCCCCGAAGGTCAAGGCCGTCGAGGAGGCCAAGGAGATCCTGGAGAAGGGCGACACCCTCTTCGCCCACGGGATCGTCCAGGGCAGCGAGCGCAACGAGCTCCTGCACGACCTGCACCTGCTCACCACCAAGCCGTTCCTCTACGTCTTCAACGTCGACGAGGACGAACTGGTCGACGAGGACTTCAAGAACGAGCAGCGGGCCCTGGTCGCCCCCGCCGAGGCGATCTTCCTCAACGCCAAGCTGGAGGCGGACCTCGCCGAGCTCGACGAGGACGAGGCCCTCGAACTCCTCCAGTCCGTCGGCCAGGACGAGCCCGGCCTCGCCACCCTCGCCCACGTCGGCTTCAACACCCTCGGCCTCCAGACCTACCTCACGGCCGGCCCCAAGGAATCCCGCGCCTGGACCATCAAGAAGGGCGCCACGGCCCCCGAGGCGGCCGGCGTCATCCACACCGACTTCCAGAAGGGCTTCATCAAGGCGGAGGTCATCTCCTTCGGCGACCTGGTGGAGACGGGCTCGGTCGCGGAGGCCCGCGCGAAGGGGAAGGCGCGTATGGAGGGCAAGGAGTATGTGATGCAGGACGGGGATGTGGTCGAGTTCCGCTTCAATGTGTAGCGGGTGACTCAGCGCCACTTCGCTGATCTGGCAAACGTGCAGGTCAGAAGGGGTTCGACCCTTCGGGGGCGGGCCCCTTGTTCTTTCCCGTGCTGGGATGGTGCTGGGATAGCTGATCCCTCGTCACCTGTCATCACCCCTGCTCATCCCTGCCGTTCTGAGATGGTGCTGGCACGGGATGAGAATGCTCGCCCATGCGTAGGGTGCGGGCGAGTGAACGCAGGACGCTCTCGGAGACGCCGCGTAGGTTCCCGCGTTCCATCCGGGTGGAGTATGCGGTGCTCACGTCCACGAGCTGGGCGACCTCCTCGCGGCGCAGCCCGGGGACGCGGCGCGCACCGCCGAAGACCGTCACGCCGGCTTCCTCGGGGCTGATGCGGCCTGGGAGCGTGTTGGTTGGTCGGCTGCCTCAGGCGCCACTGTTGCTGGTCGGCTTGGAGGGGGGGCTTGATGTCCGGAGCCGGGCGGATGGTGTTCCCCTGCACTGTGGTGGCGACTCGTCCGGAGGCGTCCTCGGTTTGCGCGGTCCCGTTCCCGTGATCCGCATCCCGCCCGGGGCGGGCAGGTATCCAGCGGCGAACCCCTCTGACCTGCGACTCCGCGCTACCGGAAGGGGCTGGCGCTGGGGGGTACTGCTGTGAGGGGTAATGACAGGGCCCCTCAGTCCGGGTGCGGCGAACCTACCCTGGCCTCATGGACAACCGCGCCGAAATCAGTGCGTTTCTGAAGTCTCGCCGTGACAAGATCACGCCCGAGCAGGCCGGTCTGCCCGTGTACGGCCAGCGCCGGGTGGCCGGGCTCCGCAGGAACGAGGTCGCGATGCTCGCCGGGGTCAGCGTCGAGTACTACACGCGTCTGGAGCGCGGCAATCTCAGCGGTGTCTCCGACAGCGTCCTGGAGGCGCTGGCCCAGGCTCTGCGGCTCGACGACACGGAGCGCACGCACCTGTACGACCTGGCCCGAGCGGCGAACAAGACGCCCGCCCGTGTGCGGCGCCGCACTGCCCGGCCGACTGTGCGGCCCAGCGTGCAGCGCATCGTTGACGGGATGCCGGGCATGCCGGCGTTCGTGAAGAACCACCGATTCGACATTCTGGTCGCCAACCCGCTCGGTCGCGCACTGTTCTCGGAGATGTACGCCGATCCGGTCTGCGGGGCGAACACCGTGCGGTTCGTGTTCCTCAGCCCCGCGGCCAGGAGGTTCTACGTCGACTGGGAACGCATCGCCAGGGGCGCTGTGGGTGCGCTGCGGATCGAGGCGGGCAAGAACCCGTACGACCGTGAGTTGTCGAACCTGATCGGTGAGCTGTCGACTCGCAGCGACGCCTTCCGCGTGATGTGGGGCGCCCACGACGTACACGTCTTCCATGACGGGACGAAACGCCTTAGGCATCCGGTCGTCGGCGAGTTGGAGCTCGACTTCGAATCGATGAACCTGCCGGACGGCTCGGGGCTGGTCGTGGCGTTGTACAACGCGGCCCCCGGCTCCGCGGCCGCGGACGCGCTGAACCTGTTGGCGAGCTGGTCCGCCACGGCCGAGGCCGCGGATGTGCAGTCCGCCGAGGCGGACTCCGAGAACTGAACCGACGTCCACAGCCTCGCCTTCTCCGGCTGCCGTCGGCAGTAAGGGCGGGGCTTTGGCCTGCGCATATGCCACTGAGGGTCCCTGCTGTTACCCCTCACAGCGGAGACTCCCTCATCGTGCCCGTTCCCGGTTGCATGGTCAGTGCCCCGCTTTGGGGCCGACCGGTATCGAACCTCGTATCGGTCCGTCCCCGCTCATGCAAGGAACACCATGACCGGCAAGAGCACGATGATCACGCTGAACAACGGCGTGCGGATGCCCGCGCTCGGCCTCGGCGTCTTCCAGAGCCCACCGGAGGAGACCGCCACCGCGGTCACGACCGCGCTCCAGCACGGCTACCGACTGATCGACACCGCCACCGTCTACGGCAACGAGAAGGAGGCCGGCGGGGGCATCGTCGCCTCCGGCGTCGACCGCGGCGAGGTCTTCGTGACCACCAAGCTGTGGCTCTCGGACTTCGGTCACGACGCGACCCTGCGTGCCTTCGACGCCAGCCTGGGCAGGCTGGGCCTGGACTACCTGGACCTGTACCTGCTGCACTTTCCGTACACGTCCGAGTTCGACTCCACGGTCGCCATGTACAAGGCAGCGCAGAAGCTGCTGGCTGACGGGCGGGTGCGGGCGATCGGCGTCTCCAACTTCAGCCCCGAGCGTCTGGACGACCTGATCGAGCGCACCGACGTCGTACCGGCGGTCAATCAGGTCGAGTTGCACCCGTACTTCATCCAGCGCGAGCTGCGCGAGGCGCATACCGGCCTCGGCATCGTCACCCAGGCGTGGTCGCCCCTCGGCGCGGTGAACCTGTACTGGCCCGACGCCCCGCACGCGGGCAAGAGCCCGTTGCAGGACCCGGTCATCACTCGGATCGCCGCCAGGTACGGCAAGACCGCCGCGCAGATCGTGCTGCGCTGGCACATCGAGCACGGCCTGTCCGCGATCCCGAAGTCCGTCACGCCGCACCGCATCGCGGAGAACATCGGCATCTTCGACTTCGCGCTCACCGCCGACGAGACGGCCGCCGTCGACGCCCTCGACACCGGCCTGCGCGGCGGTCCCGACCCGGACAGCGTCAAGGCCGACTCCTCCGGCTGAACCGGCGCCGGCACCCGGCCGCTCCCACGACGCGGCCCCCTGATTCACCCTCACATTCAGCAAAGGCTCTACCTCCGCATGTCTTCTCACCGAGAAAAGCCCGCCAGGCTGCCGTTCGTCGTCCCGCTGCTGGTCCTCGGCACCTTCGTGACGGTCACCAGCGAGTTCATCATCGCGGCCCTCCTGCCCGAGGTGTCCGCCGACCTCGGCGTCAGCGTCTCCCCGGCCGGCCTGCTGATCACGGCGTTCGCGGCCTGACTGGGCCTGATCCTCCTGCTCCTCCTCGCCGCCAGGCGCGCCACCCGGACCGCGGCTCAGGCCCGCCGCGTGGCGGCCTGACTACGGGACAGCATGCGGTGTTCCTGCAACGAACCCACCAACTCGGTTGATTCAGTTTTGTAACTGATCAAACACATAGAAAGGATGAAATGCCATGACTGAAGAACAGACCGCCGCACAGAAGCTGCTCGGCGACTTCGCGCCCGACTGGTCAGGCTCACCGACGACGTCCTCTTCGGCGAGGTGTGGGCGAGCGAGGGCCTGTCCCAACGGGACCGCAGCCTGATCACCGTTGCCACCCTGGTCGCCCTCTACCGCGCCGACCAGCTCGCCTTCCACTTGCCCAGGGCCCTGGAGAACGGGGTGACGAAGGACGAGCTGGTCGAGGCCATCACCCACATCGCGTTCTACGCCGGCTGGCCCAATGCGATGTCCGCGATCACTCAGCTGAAGAACATCGTCGAGGGCGCCGACGCGAGTTGACCGCGCGCCGCCCCGTCTGGAGCAACACCCCATGCGACGACGCGGACTGACCAGACGTCTGGCACACCTCACGACCATCAGGACCCACACCGGCCAGGGCGTCGTCGTCGCTCGTGGCCACTCGGAAGGAGAACGAAATGAAGAAGCGTGAACTGGGAAACAGCGGGCTCGAAGTGTCGTCGATCGGGCTCGGCTGCATGGGAATGACCTTCGGCTACGGCCCGGCCGCGGACACGGGTGAGGCCATCAAGCTGATCCGGGCGGCCGCCGAGCGCGGTGTGACGCTCTTCGACACCGCGGAGGGATACGGAGAGGCGAACGAAAGGCTGGTGGGCCAGGCCCTGGCGCCGGTGCGCGACCAGGTCTCCATCGCCACGAAGTTCGGGTTCAAGGACGGCACCCCCACGGCGGGGCTGGACAGTCGGCCGGAGCGGATCCGGCTGGTCGCCGAGCAGTCCCTGCAGCGTCTGCAGACCGACCGCATCGATCTGTTCTACCAGCACCGGGTGGACCCCGACGTGCCGATCGAAGAGGTCGCCGGCACGGTCAAGGACCTCATCCAGGAAGGCAAGGTCAAGCACTTCGGCCTGTCCGAAGCGGGTGAGGACGTCATCCGCAGGGCCCACGCGGTCCAGCCGGTCACGGCCCTGCAGAGCGAGTACTCACTGTGGTGGCGCGAGCCCGAGGAGAGCGTCCTGCCGACCCTGGAAGAACTGGGCATCGGCTTCGTGCCGTTCAGCCCGCTCGGCAAGGGCTTCCTCACCGGCGCGATCAGTCAGGACACGAAGTTCGAGGCCAACGACATCCGTAACGTGCTGCCGCGCTTCGAGGAAGAGGCGCGTGAGGCCAACCTCGCACTGATCGCGCTGCTGGGTGAGATCGCGGACGCCAAGCAGGCCACCCGGGCTCAGACCGCCATCGCGTGGCTGCTGGCGCAGAAGCCGTGGATCGCACCGATCCCGGGCACGACGAAGCTGCACCGCCTCGAAGAGAACATCGGCGCCGACACCGTGGAGCTGACCTCCGAGGACCTCAGGCGCATCGAAGAGGCCGTTGCCCAGGTGCAGATCAAGGGCGAGCGGTACACCGCAGCGCAGCAGAAGACCATCAACCGGTAAGTCACCGGCCTTGATCGGCCCGTTCCTGACGAAGCGTCCATCGAGGCGCTTCGTCAGGAAGGCCCTGCCCATCAGGAGAAGTCCACAGGGGGTCTTCCACTTCTGACACCAAGCCCCTGAACACCTAGATACCCGTGCGGCGCCGACGCAAGGAACGAAAGAGCGCAATGATCACGAAGAACATATCCATGAAGAAGCCGTTCAAGCTCGCGGCGATCTCCGCGACCGCAGCCGTCATCGTCTCGGCACCGTACGCGTCCGCCGCGACCGGACACGCGGACGCGCAGCCCGCCGTCACCCACGTGAACACCGTGGCCGCCTTCGACTTCGCCACCGGCGACGTGCCCGAGAACATCACCGTCGCCCCGGACAATTCGCTGACCGTCTCGATGGTGGGCACGCCCGCGGGCGAACGGCCGGCACTGGTGCGGATCGCACCGTCCGGGCACCGCACGGTGCTGGTCACCGGGCAGAAGGGCGACGGAATCACCGGCAACACTCGTGGCCACGACGGCACCGTCTACTACAACGTGTGGTCCTCCGACGCCTCCCGGAACGGGGTGTGGAAGCTGCCGCCCGGCGGCACTCCTCATCGCATCGCGGCATTGCCCGCGGGCGGAGTCCCCAACGGTCTGGCCATCGATCCGGCCGGGCGAACCTTGTACGTGGCCGACAGCCGGATGGGCACCGTCTGGGCCGTCCCGGTCTCCGGCGGTCCCGCGACCGCGTGGCTGGTCGACCCCGCCCTCGCGATCAAGGCGTCCGCACCCGTGCCGTACGGTGCGAACGGACTCCGTTTCCACAACGGCGCCGTATGGGTCTCCAACCTCAGCAAGGCAACCCTGCTGCGGATCCCTGTCACCGCCACCGGAGCTCCGGGCCGGGTTCACACCGTCGCCAGCGGCCTCACCGGCATCGATGACTTCAACTTCCTCAGCGACCACTCCAACGTCGTGTTCGCCGCGCTGAACACACAGAACCAGATCGCGGTCGTCTACCCGAACGGCACCACCAGGACCGTGCTGACCGCCTCGGACGGCCTCGCCTCGCCCACCGCCACCGCGGTGCGCGGCAAGCGGCTGTACATCACCGACGGCGGACTCAACGAGCCCCACGACGCGCAAGTGCAGAGCGGGAAGATCGACCTCGGCGCGCTGCTCTCACGCTGAGCGCCCGGCAGCTCCCAGTAATGCAGAGGGCGTGGCCTGCAGGGATGCCACCTGAGGGGTCCCTGCAGGTACCCCTCACAACCGAGACTCCCACGTCATCGCCATTGCCGGTTGCATGGTCAGTGCCCCACTTCCGAGGGGGATGGGACACAACTGGCAAGAGCCCGGTGATCACGCTGGACAGCGCCGCCGAGATGTCCACCCCGAGCCTCGGTGCCTGCCACAGCGCGCCCGCCCAGACCACCACCGTGACGACTCCGTGAGGAGAACAACAGACCATCTACACGGCTGAACCGGGCTCGCCCTCCGGGGAGGGGCCAGCGCCTGCTCGCTTCCTGGGCCGCCACCCAGGGGGCCACCGCACCCGCGCGCTCGGTCAGACGTCCTTGATCTGTACGCGGTCGCCGGCCGCCGTCAGCGACGCCAGGGCGCGGTCCATCGCGGCGTTGAATTCTTCCGGCGTCAGCGGCAGCCGGGACTTGACGTCCCGACTCCACTGGTCGGCGAGGACCTCGGCGGAGCCCGCCTCGACACCGTCGAGCGCCGCGTCGGCCAGGTCCGACGGCGCGATCTTGGCCACGGGCCAGCCCGCGGCCATGTCGGTGTCGGCCAGGCCGAGGTGCACAGCTGTCACGAGTGTGCCCTGCTCGGCGAGTTCCAGGCGGATGCCGTTGGTCATGGCCCAGGCGGCGGCCTTGGTCAGGTGGTAGGCATTGGCGCCCTTGCCCCCGAACCATGACATGGCGGAGAGGACGTTGACGATCGCGCCCCCGCCGTTCCCGGCGAGCGCCGGCGCGAACTCCCGGATCATTCCCAGGTGGCCGAACATGTTGGTCTCCAGCTCGTGCCGTACCGCGTCCAGCGAACCGGTCACCAGGTCGGTCCCCGTCTGGATCCCCGCATTGTTGATGAGCAGCGAGACGTCCGGGGCGGCCTCGGCCGCGGCCCTCACGGATGCGGGATCGGCGATGTCGAGGGGCAGCACCTCGACCCCGGGCAGGTCCACGGTTTCGGGCCGGCGGGCCGTCGCGTAGACCTTGCGGGCGCCCCGTTCGAGCAGGCGCTGGGCGAAGGCGCGGCCCAGGCCGCGGTTGGCTCCGGTGACAAGGGCGACTGAGTTGGTGATGTCCATGCCCCGTACGCTAGAACCTGACGCTAACGTCAGAGGCAAGCGCTGATCATCAGGGCCGGGGGAGAGGAATCACCATGACCGTCACGGAGCCGGCGAGCGAGCGGCTGATCCGCATCGGCGAGGTGGCGCGGGGTGCCGGCGTCTCGGTACGCGCCGTGCGCTACTACGAGCAGCAGGGGCTGCTCATCGCCGAGCGCAGCCCGTCCGGCCAGCGCCTCTACCGGCAGGATGCCGTCACCCTGGTCCGCTTCTTCCAGCAGATGTTCGCCGCCGGCCTGACCAGCCGAAGGATCACGGAACTCCTTCCGTGCTGGGACTCCGGGCACACCGACGCCGACCAACGAGCCATGCTGCGCGCCGAGCGGGACCGCATCCAGGCCAAGGTCGACGACTTGCAGGCCGCCCTGGACCGCCTCGACGAGGTCATCGCGATCACGGACACGCACCCGTAGGCGCGGTCGGTCGGACGTCGCACCAGCGATCTTGAGGGGCGCCGAGGAGACAGGTGGCCAGCGTCGATCGTCTGGACGAGATCGGCCACGTCATCGGGGGCGTCCGTTCCTTCTCGGCCTACGCGAGTCCGCCGAGACGGAGGGCGTCCCTTGTCTCGCTGAGCTTCGCGGTCGTCGCCGGGGTTCACTCCTTCGCCTGTTCACCGAGTCGGAGGGCATCCTCGATCTCGCCGAGCTTCGCGGAGGGCAGGGCGCCCGCCCGCTCGATCAGGTCGTCTCGGGACACGGTGGTCAGCCACGTGCAAGGGGTAAAGCCTGGACGCGGGATCGCGAACCGCAGCACGCCTTCAAAGGGCAGTCCTTCCATGGCGCCAACCCGGACTTCGACGCCCAGACCGCTGATGTCGACGCCCGCCGGAGCGACGACCTGCATCGCCCGGATCCCGGACGCGTCGTCTCCCGACAGCAGTACGACCAGCCGCCGCTCGTCGAACTCGACCCACCAGACTTCGCCACGTTGCACATGTCCTCCTGACACGGGACGGCAGGCGGACGCCGCGCGACCCTGACGCGCTGTGGAGACGGTGCGGCCACTGTTGATCATCGGTGTGTGAAGACTGAGGATCATGCGGTGGCGGCAGGTCACAGCGTAGACCCTGCCCGCTGACAGGAGGCGTTTCGAGGGCCTGATGAGCCGGATAGCGGGGCGGTTTGCGCGGGTCGAACCCCGGCGTCGGGCTAGGCAGTTGGTGCTCGGGTTGTTTCCGAGTCACCCTCGACGGGCAGAGCGTCGACACCACCTTGAACGACAGCCCCGCCGCCCGTGACCTCGCCTCCCTGCTCCCGCTCACCGTGGATCTGGAGGACTTCCACGGAACGGAGCGGATCGGTGACCCGCCGCGCGAACTGACCACCGAGCATGCCCCAGCGCCTGTCGCGCCCAAGGCCGGGGACATCGCCTACTACGCCCCGTGGGGCGACCTCGCCCTCTTCTGCAAGGACGGCCCCGCCGCCTCGGCCGATCCGCTGGTCCTCGGCCACATCGACGCCGATCCCGCCCAGATCGGCAGGGTCGGCCGCATCACCGTCGAGGCAGCCTCCTGACCTCGTCCGGGTGCCGGCCGCCGGCACCCGTCGACGCCGTCCGCCCGATCCGGGACGCCGTCGTGCAGCTCGTGCAGCTCGTGCGCGGTCTGCTCGCCGAACTCGGCGTCCCGGACGGGTCAGTGAACTGACGGACCTTCACGCACAGGGATCAGAACTGCAGCGCCCAGGCGTCGATCCGCCCCGTGTCCAGGCGGGCGTTGTCGCTCACCCGGAGGGTCCACGTGCCGTTCGCGGTCTCGGCCGAGGCGTTCACGGAGTACGTGGTGTCGATGTTGTCCGCACTGCCGCCGGTGCCGTACGACTTCAGCGTGTACGCCGTGCCGTCAGGGGCGATCAGCTGGACCTGGAGGTCACCGATGTACGTGTGGACGATGTGGACCTCGACGGCCAGGGCCGAGGGCGCGTTGCCGGAGACGCCGGAGACGGTCACCGGGGACTCGGCGGTGGAGTTGTCGGCGATGGCCTGGTCGGCGGTGTTCTCGAAGCGCGGGCCGGGCGGGGTGGTCGTACCGCCGCCGACGTACAGGAGCCGGTTGGGGGAGCCGCTGCCGGGGCTGGTCACGACGCCGGTGGTGGCGGCGGCCGTCAGCGCGGCGGAGACCTGCGCGGGCGTGGCCGTGGGGTTGGCGGCCAGGTGCAGGGCGGCGGCTCCGGCGACGTGCGGGCTCGCCATCGACGTACCGGAGATGGTGTTGGTCGCCGAGTCGCTGGAGTTCCAGGCCGAGGTGATGGAGGAGCCGGGCGCGAACAGGTCGAGCACCGTGCCGTAGTTGGAGTAGCTCGCCTTCGCGTCGCTCGACGTGGTGGCGCCGACGGTGACGGCCTCGGTGACGCGGGCCGGGGACCGGGTGGAGGCGTTGGTGGACTCGTTGCCGGCCGCGACGACGAAGGTGACGCCGGAGGTGACGGCGTTGCGTACGGCGGTGTCGATGGCCGTGTCGGCCGGGCCGCCGAGGGACATGTTCGCGACGGCCGGCTTGACCGCGTTCCGCGCGACCCAGTCGATGCCCGCGACGACCTGGGCGGTGGTGCCCTGGCCGGAGTTGTTCAGCACCCGGACACCGACGACCTTGGCCTGCTTGGCGACGCCGTAGGCGCTCCCGGCGACGGTGCCGGCGACGTGTGTGCCGTGACCGTGGCCGTCCTGGGCGGTGTTGTCGTTGTCGACGGCGTCGTAGCCGTTGGAGGCGCGTCCGCCGAAGTCGCTGTGGGTGATGCGGACGCCGGTGTCGATGACGTACGCCGTGACGCCCTGGCCGGCCGAATCCGGGTACGTGTACGAGCTGTTCAGCGGCAGGTTCTTCTGGTCGATGCGGTCCAGGCCCCAGGAGGGCGGGCTGGGTTGCGTTCCGGTGACGCTGTAGATCCTGTCCTGGACGACGGAGGCGATGGCCGGGTCGGCGGCGAGACGTTTCGCCTCGGACTCGGACGCCTCGACGGCGTAGCCGTTCAGGGCCTTGGTGTACGTCCGCTCGATCTCGGCGCCGTACTTGTGCGCCAGGGCGCGGCCCTCGGCGGAACCTGCCTTCTCCGTCTTCAGGGTGACGATGTAGCTGCCGGTGACGGCGTTCGCGGCGCCCTCGTACTGGACGCGTCCCTCGGCGGCGACCGGGGCCGCGTCGGCGGGGAGGGCGGAGACGAGGCTCGCGACGAGCGCCGCGGTGGCCGTCGCGCCGAGCGCGGCCAGTCTTCGCCGGGTGGATCCGTGCGGGGTGCGGGGAGTACGCATCACTGCCATCTGAGGGGTCCTCCTCATCGGTGGTGCGCTGTGGGGTGTGGTGCACGCCCGTCGGAGCCACCCGGAAGCCTGGAGTCATGGTCATGTCAGACAGAGGGTGACTCCTGTGCGTCAGCCGAAAGATTGAGGCCTCCACAGGAATTGCACAAGGGCCCTGCGCGTACGTACAGGGCCCCGGCCCGTCAACGCGTCGAGGTGGACTGCTCCAGCGCCTCGGCCGGCAGGGCACCCTCGGCGCCGATGACCTCGATGCCGAGCAGCCGGCCCGACGCGTCGACGTCGAGCAACACCTGGGCGTCCGCCCCGATCCCGGTGACGGGGATCTGCCGGACGGCGGCGCCGTCCGGGATGTGCGCGACGAGCGACACATAGGCGGTGTCGTTCTCGCGGTCGTGGTCGATGTGCATGGTTCGCCTCTCTGGAACTTCCCGGCCTTGTTGACGACGACCCAGATTCTGCCGACATCCCCTGCCCCGGTGCCCGAGCGGTCGGACTGTGCAGCCCTCCGGGCCGAAATGCCGCCGTCCCACCCTGCCGCGCCCGCTTACGATGCGCGCAGCCGTACGACAGACCCCCGCCCCCCGGCCCACCGCCCCGCCTCAGCCAGGAGCCCTCAACCCGTGTCGACACCCCCGCCCCCTGGGCACCCGCAGCCCCAGGACCCGTACGGCCGGCCTCCGGCCAACTGGCCCCAGGCGCACCGTCCGTACGGCACCCCCGTCTCCGTCAACGCGCTCGCCGTGGCCGCTCTCGTGCTCGGCGTGCTCTGCTTCCTGCCCGCCGCGGGGCTCGTGCT
Source organism: Streptomyces sp. NPDC008137 (assembly GCF_042957035.1). Taxonomy (NCBI): domain Bacteria; kingdom Bacillati; phylum Actinomycetota; class Actinomycetes; order Kitasatosporales; family Streptomycetaceae; genus Streptomyces; species Streptomyces sp. NPDC008137. The sequence goes on from NZ_JBIBHN010000003.1 coordinate 398,222, forward strand.
GGGGCTGGTCGCGCTGTGGCAGATCCGGCGGTCCGGGCAGAGCGGTCGGGGCATGGCGATCGCCGGGGTGGCACTGTCGGCCGTCGGAGCCGTGCTGTGGGGAGTGGTGCTGGCCACGGGCGTCGCGTCCGACGTCTGGGCGAAGTTCGAGGACGGCGCGCGGGGCAACCAGAGCCTGTCGCTGCGCACGGGCGACTGCTTCGACGCGCCGGACGGTCTGGAGGGCGACACCTACGACGTCGACCCGGTCTCCTGCGAAGGCGGGCACGACGGCGAGGTGTTCGGGGTCGTCACGCTGCCGGGCGGCGCCTTCCCGGGCGACGGCGAGGTCACCGACATCGCCGACGAGCGGTGCTACCCGCTCGAGTCCCAGTACGCCATGGACACCTGGGCGATGCCGGCCGATGTCGACGTGTACTACCTCATGCCGTCCCGGGAGACCTGGCGCTACGGCGACCGCGCGATCATCTGCGTCTTCGGCAGCACCGACGCGAAGGCCGAACTCACCGGCTCCCTGCGCGAGGACCCCACCACGCTCGACACCGACCAGGTCGTCTTCCTGTCCACGGCCAACGCCGTCGACGCGGCACTGTACGAGGAGCCGGAGGAGCCCCCGGAGAGCGACCTCGCCGGCGCCCGGGCCTGGGCCGCGCAGGTGCGCGACGTGCTCGGCGAACAGACCAGGGCGCTGCGCGGCCACTCCTGGCCGTCGGCTGCCCGAGAGCCCGTCGCCGACCTTGCCGAGGAGATGGCGGACGCCGGCGAGGAGTGGTCGAAGGCGAGCGAGGCCGGTGACGTGGACACCTGGTTCACGCACTACGAGAAGGCGTACGCGTACGTCGACGGCCCGGAGGCCGTCACCGCGCGCAAGGCCCTCGGACTGGACACCACCCCGCGGTCGTTCGACGACAGCGACAAGGGGAACTCCGAAATCGAGGTGTGACGGTTGCTATAGCGGGGAGAAAGTGCCTGCGTAAAGCCCCCAGGGCCACCATGTCATCACATCGAGTGATTCTCTGGCCTTTGCTTGCATCGCACAACCTACGGTTGCCACGCTGTTGCTGTCTGTACAACCTGATGGGAGCGGCCAGTGACATTCGGTGAGCAGCCGGCGTACCTGCGCGTCGCGGGTGATCTCCGCCAGAAGATCGTCGACGGTCAGCTGCCACCGCACACCCGCCTCCCCTCCCAGGCCAGAATCCGCCAGGAGTACGGCGTCTCGGACACCGTCGCCCTGGAGGCCCGCAAGGTGCTCATGGCGGAGGGACTGGTCGAGGGCCGATCCGGCTCGGGGACGTATGTGCGCGAGCGGCCCGTCCCCCGGCGCGTCTCCCGCTCCGGCTACCGCCCGCCCGGCGGGGCCACGCCGTTCCGCCAGGAGCAGGCCGACGGTGAGGGGCGTGGCACCTGGGAGTCGAGCAGCGAGCAGTCCGAGGCGAGTGTCGCGGTCGCCGAGCGGCTGGACATCGAGCCGGGTGACCGGGTGATGTGCACGAAGTACCTCTTCCGCGAGGGCGGCGAGGCGATGATGCTCTCCACGTCCTGGGAGCCGCTCGCCGTGACGGGCCGGACGCCCGTGATGCTGCCGGAGGAGGGCCCGCTCGGCGGCATGGGCGTCGTCGAGCGCATGCGCGCGATCGAGGTGATCGTGGACAACGTCACCGAGGAGGTCGGCGCCCGTCCCGGGCTCGCCGAGGAACTGCTCGTGCTGGGCGGCGTCCCCGGCCATGTGGTGGTGGTCGTCCACCGTACGTTCTACGCCTCCGGCCGTCCGGTCGAGACGGCCGATGTGGTGATTCCGGCCGATCGGTATCGGGTCGCCTACCACCTTCCGGTCAAGTAGCGAACGCTCACATCCGTCCCGGGGCGCGCTCCCTGCGCGCCCCGCTCACGGCATCACCGAGGCGGCCGTCGTCGGACAGGGCGGTCCGCATCCCCTGACAGGTTGTCGTCCTCGCAGGTCGACCGTGGTGTACGCGGGTCGACAGCGGTGTATGCGGTATGCCCGCGCCCGGGTGTGATGAGGCACTCGGACGGCGCGTTCATGGGCGCGCGCCCCCTGCGTTCTGGCTGGTTGCGTACCTCTTTGTGAAAACCCGTATTCGCTCCGTGAAGGTTAGGCGTAGGCTCGGGCATATGCGCATTGCGGTTTCCTTAGCGGGTGGGGCGCGGCACAGGCCGCGGGTGGGAAGTGGAGGGGCGCGATGAACGACAGCACGATCACTCTTCCCTGGCTCGTGATACGAGAAGACGACAACGGCAACCGGTACCGGGTGGGCCGGTACGCGACCAGGACCGAGGCCCAGAAGATCGCGGACAGTCTCGACGGCCGCGGTCACAAGCAGCTGTACTGGGTCGAGCGGCTGGGGCAGAACGGGGCGGGCGCGTGACGCACGACTGACCCCCGGCCGCCCGTGCCCTGAGTGGGTCTTTGGCCGTGCTGCCGTCGTAGGCTCCCCGCATGAGTGAGCGGATCGTCGTCGTAGGTGCCGCGCTGGTCGACGAGGGGCGGTTGCTGGCGGCCCGGCGCAGTGCGCCCGTGGAGCTGGCCGGGCGCTGGGAGTTGCCCGGCGGCAAGGTCGAGCCCGGGGAGACGGCCGACGCGGCGCTGGTACGGGAACTGCGCGAGGAACTCGGCGTCGACGCCGAGGCCCGCGGGCGCGTCCCGGGGGAGTGGCCCTTGAAGTCGCCCTACGTCCTGCAGGTCTGGACGGCACGGCTGCGACCCGGCTCCGCCGCCCCCGAGCCCCTCGAGGACCACGACGAACTGCGCTGGCTCGGCCCGGGCGAGATCTGGGACGTGCACTGGCTCGATCAGGACGTCCCGGCCGTACGGCAGACCCTTGCGCACCTCGGAACCCCGGAAGGCTCCTCCGCGTCAGGTCTCACCGCTTCCGGCCTCACCGCTTCCGGCCTCACCACGCCCGGCCCCACCGCATCCGGCCCCACCGCATCAGGCCCCTGCTCTTCCAGTCCCGGCGCGGAGGAAGTCCCCGGCGCCTGAGGCCAACCGGGGGCGTGCGGTGTCGGGCAAGTGCCGTACGGGCGCCCCCTGTACTTTTCGTGCCACTGCGCGCCGCCCCGTGCGGTACTCCGCCCCGGATATCGGGTATGTGCCCATTAACCCCATGAAACCGGACATGGGCGGGCCTCTTGGCTGGGAAGTGATCGGCGTGACCGACACCGAAGGTGACTGCGCCGAGTGGACCTTTCCCGCCGAACCGGGCGCCGTGCGCACCGCCCGCCAGGTCGTCCGAGGCCAACTCCGCGGCTGGGGCCTCGACAGCCTGTCCGACCTCGCGGCGTTGCTGGTCAGCGAGTTGGTCACCAACGCCCTGCGGCACGCGACCGGACCCATCGGGGTACGCCTGCTCCGCCCGTCCGGCCTGGACGGCGTCCTGAGGGTCGAGGTCTCCGACCCGCTCCCGGACCCGCCGCGCGAGCGCGCCCCCCGGCTCGACGACGAGAGCGGCCGCGGACTGCAACTGGTCGCCTCCTCCTGCCGCCGCTGGGGCACCCGGCCCGGCGTCGCCGGTAAGACGGTGTGGTTCGAACTCACCGTGCCGGGGTGAAAAATCGGTGTACGTACGCCCTGTCACTGTCGAGCGATTGGTTCAGGCCAGTGGCGGTTGTCGGCAGACGTGATTCGACGACGTGTCCGCTGGTTAGAAGACTGGAAGTGTTGTCACGGTCCGGACCGAAAACCATCGGGACCGTGCTGTGATCGTGAACACCGTGTTGTGCGGCACCGTAGTGCTGGATACTGCGGGCAGCCGCCCCCGGTGACCGGTGCCGGACGCGGTGAGCTGGAGGGGACGGTTCGCGTGAGCGAGATACCAGCGAAGGCCACGGAGTCCGAGGACCCGTCGGACGGCGCGAGGGCCAGGGCCGCGGACGGCCTGGCCTCCGCGGTGGGAGGTGCGCTCGCGGCCGACGGGGTCCAGTCCGGGGACGCCATGTGGCAGAGCAGTCCCCCGGGATCCATCTACGACTACATCAAGGTCGCGTCCTTCTCGATCGGCCCCGACGGGCTGGTCGACCAGTGGAGCCTGCGCGCCGAGCACCTTTTCGGCATCCCCGCCGGGCGCGCCGTCGGCATGGACCCCATCGAGGCCTTCATCGACCCGCGCCACCGCGAGCGGGGCATGCGCAAGATGGCCGAGATCCTCGACGGCCGCGAGTGGACCGGCGTGGTGCCCTTCCGGATGCCCAAGGAGGCTGACGGCGAATGCGGTCATGAGGGACTCGCCGAGGTGTACGTCATGCCGACGCGCACCGAGGAGGGCGAGAAGGCCGCCGTCTGCATCGTCGTCGACGTCCGCACACTGCGCACCATCGAGACCGACCTCGCCGCCTCGCAGTCCATTTTCGGTCAATCCCCGTTCGGTTTCCTGCTGATCGATTCCGATCTGCGGGTCCGCCGCGCCAACCAGAGGTTCGCGTCCGTCTTCGGCGGCGAGCCCGACGACCACCGCGGCAAGGGCGTCCACGACTACCTCCAGCGCGGCGAGGCCGACCGGGTCGCCGCCACGCTGCGCCGGGTGCTGGAGACCGGCAACTCCATCACGGACATGCACGTCACCGGCTTCGTGCCGGGCTCCGACGAGCGCCGCCACTGGTCCGTCAACCTCTACCGCGTGCACAGTGGTTCGGGCCGGCCCATCGGGATCGCCTGGCTCGGCACCGACATCACCTCGCGCCGCGCCGCCGCCCGCGAGGCCGCCGCCGCCCGGCGCAACCTGGCCCTGCTGAACGAGGCCGGCGCCCGCATCGGCAACTCCCTCGACCTGGAGACCACGGCCAGGCAGCTGCTCGACGTCGTCGTGCCCGGCTTCTGCGACCTGGCCACTGTCGACCTCTACCAGGGCCTGCTGGCCGGCGACGAGACCCCGCCCGGACTCGCCGACGGCAGCGCCGAGCTGCGCCGGGTGGCGTTCGCCAGTGCCGTCTCCGACGAGCCCTTCGCCGGCACCGGCGTGCCCGTCTCGGTCGGCGCCGTCCACCACTACCCGTTCAACTCGCCCTGCGCGGACGCCCTGCGCACGGCACGCCCCCAGTTCGTGCCCGGCGAGGACGGGGGGCTCGTGCAGTCCACCCTCGCCGTGCCGATGGTCGCCCACGACACCGTCGTCGGGCTCGTGCAGTTCGCCCGTACGAAGGGCAGCGAGCCGTTCGGCGACCGGGACCGCGATCTCGCCGTGGAGCTGGCGGCGCGCGCGGCCGTCTGCATCGACAACGCCCGCCTCTACCGGCGCGAGCACGAGCGCGCGTTGATATTGCAACGGTCCCTGCTCCCGCCCGGCGACCCGGAGGCCTCCGGCCTCGACATCGCCTGCCGCTATCTGCCCGGCAACGTCAACACCGGCCGGCCCAGCGAGGTCGGCGGCGACTGGTTCGACGTCATCGAACTCCCCGGGCACCGCACGGCGCTCGTCGTCGGCGACGTGATGGGCCGCGGCCTGCGCGCCGCCGTCGCCATGGGCGAACTCCGCACGGCGGTCCGGACCCTGGCGCAGCTCGACCTCGAACCAGCCGAGGTGCTTTCCCAGTTGGACGAGATCGCCCGCGGCCTCGGCGCCCCCGGGGGTGTCACGCAGGCGACCCGGGCGGCCCGCCGGCCCCGCGAGGCCGACCTCTCGGAGGTGTACCTCGCCACCTGCGTCTACGCCGTCTACGACTCCGTCACCCGGCGCTGCACCTTCGCCAACGCGGGCCATCTGCCGCCCGTCCTGGTCGAGCCGGGCGAGTCCGCCCTGATGCTCGACGTGCCGCCGGGCATGCCGCTCGGGGTCGGCGGCGAGCCCTTCGAGGAGGTCGAGGTCGAACTCCCCGAGGGCGCCCTGCTCGCGCTCTACACGGATGGACTGGTCGAAAGCCGCGACCATCCCCTGGACGAGGGCCTCCAGGCCTTCGTCAGCGCCCTGTCCGACCCGGGCCAGCCGCTGGAGGACGTCTGCGACCACGTCCTCAACACCCTCGACACCCACCACGGCGAGGACGACATCGCGTTGCTGATGGCACGTGTACAGGGCCTGCCGAACGAGTCCGTGGGCGACTGGACCCTGCCGCGCGAGCCGCGCAGTGTGGGCCGGGCCCGCGAGTACGCCCGCGCCCAACTCCTCAGCTGGGACATGGAACCCCTGGTCGACACCACGGAGCTCCTGGTCAGTGAGCTCGTCACCAACGCCCTGCGCTACGGCGAGGGCGAGATCCGCCTCCGCCTCCTCCTCGACCGCACCCTGGTCTGCGAGGTCTGGGACTCCGGCCTGGTCCAGCCCCGCCGCCGCCGGGCCCGCGACACCGACGAGGGCGGCCGCGGCCTGCAACTCGTCGGCCTGCTCAGCGCCGCATGGGGCTCCCGGCGCACGCCGTTGGGCAAGACGGTCTGGTTCGAACTGCCGCTGCCCGGTGGCGAGACGAAGCTGACAGACCCGGCGGAGGCGCTGCTGAGCCTGTTCTGAGGCTTTCGTAGGCTCGTCGCATGCCCGAGACCACCGCACGGCTGCTCGCGGACGCCACACCGACAGCTCCCGCTCTCGTCCTGCGCCCCTGGACCCCCGGGGACGCCGCAGGACTGGCCGCACTGGGCCAGGACGAGGCCCTGCGGCGCTGGACGTCCTTCGCCGTCGACGACGAGACGAGCGCCGCACGGTGGCTGCACGAGCAGCAGCAGGGCTGGGAGCGGGGCCGCCGCTACGCGTTCGCCGTAGAGGAGGTCGAGCCCTCCGGCCCGCCCGGCCTGCCGGTCGGCCATGTCGTCCTCAAGGACATCGCCCCCGGCGCCGCGTCCGCCGAGGTCGGCTACTGGACAGCACCGCACGCACGCGGCCGGGGCATCGCCCCCCGCGCCCTGCACACCCTGACCGACTGGGCCTTCACCACCTTCGCCCCAGCCGGCCTGACCCGCCTCGAACTCCTGCACCAGGCCGACAACACGGCCTCCTGCCGAGTGGCGCACAAGAGCCACTACCCCCTGACGGGCACCCGCCCGGCACAGCCGCCGGAGCATCCGTCGGAGGGGCATGTGCATGCGCGGCACCTGGCAGAGCGCGCCGGTCGGCCCTCAGCCCGCTGAAGATCGTCTCCTGATCTTCGAGCCCAGCCATACCAGTGGGTCGTACTTGCGGTCGGCCGCTCGTTCCTTCAGGGGGATGAGGGCGTTGTCGGTGATCTTGATGCCCTCGGGGCAGACCTCCGTGCAGCACTTGGTGATGTTGCAGTAGCCCAGGCCGTGTTCGTCCTGGGCGGTGGTCTTGCGGTCCAGGCCGGATTCCGAGGCCGCGTCGAGGGGGTGCATGTCGAGTTCCGCCACCCGCATCAGGAAGCGGGGGCCCGCGAACGCCTGTTTGTTCTCCTCGTGGTCGCGGACGACATGGCATGTGTCCTGGCACAGGAAGCACTCGATGCACTTGCGGAACTCCTGCGAGCGGTCGACGTCCTCCTGCATCATGCGGTACTCGCCGGGCGCGACCCCGGCCGGCGGTACGAAGGCCGGGACCTCCCTGGCCTTCGTGTAGTTGAAGCCGACGTCGGTCACCAGGTCCCGGACGACCGGGAAGGCGCGCAGGGGTGTGACCGTGATCGTCTCCTCGCGGTCGAACACCGACATGCGCGTCATGCACATCAGCCGCGGCCGGCCGTTGATCTCCGCCGAGCAGGAACCGCACTTGCCCGCCTTGCAGTTCCAGCGCACGGCGAGATCGGGGGCCTGGGTGGCCTGGAGGCGGTGGATGATGTCGAGGACCACCTCGCCCTCGTTGACCTCGACCTTGAAGTCCTCCAGGCCGCCGCCCCCGGTATCGCCCCGCCACACCTTGAACCGGGCCTCGTAGCCGCTCACTCGTACAGCTCCTCTTCGGCCAGGTACTTCACCAGCTCCTCCTTGTCGAACAGGGCGAGCAGGTCCGCACGGACGGGTTCGGTGGTCTCGCTGGTGAGGGTGATCTGGCCGCGGACCGGGTCCGTCGCCGCCAGGCCGCCCGTCGGATCCGTGAGCGCGCACAGCAGGTTGATACGGCGCCACTTGCGGTCCATCCCCGGATGGTCCTCACGCGTGTGCCCGCCGCGCGACTCGGTGCGCTCCAGCGCGGCCCGCGCCACACACTCGCTGACCAGCAGCATGTTCCTCAGGTCCAGGGCGAGGTGCCAGCCCGGGTTGAACTGCCGGTGCCCCTCGACCCCGGCCCGGCGCGCCCGTACCCGCAGCTCGGCCAGCTTCTCCAGGGCCTGCTTCATCTCCGGCTCACGGCGGATGATGCCGACCAGGTCGTTCATCGTCTGCTGGAGCTCCTGGTGCAGGGTGTACGGGTTCTCCGGCGGGCCGTCCGAGGGCTCCTCGGTCTCCGCCTCGGCCGAGAAGGGGCGCAGCGCCTCCGCGGCGGCGGCGTCGATCTGGACGTCGTCCACGGGCGGGCGCGCCCCGGCCAGGCCGGTCGCGTACTCGGCCGCGTGCCAGCCCGCCCGGCGCCCGAACACCAGCAGGTCGGACAGCGAGTTGCCGCCGAGCCGGTTGGAGCCGTGCATGCCGCCGGCCACCTCACCGGCCGCGAACAGCCCCGGTACCCCGCGGGCCGCCGCCGTGTCGGACTCGACCGCGACCCCGCCCATCACGTAGTGGCAGGTGGGCCCGACCTCCATCGCCTCCGCCGTGATGTCGACGTCCGCCAGCTCCTTGAACTGGTGGTACATGGAGGGCAGCCGGCGCTTGATGACCTCGGCCGGCATCCGCGTCGACACGTCGAGGAACACGCCCCCGTGCGGCGAGCCGCGCCCCTCCTTCACCTCGGCGTTGATCGCCCGCGCGACCTCGTCGCGGGGGAGCAGCTCGGGGGGCCGCCGGTTGTTGTCCGGGTCGTCGTACCAGCGGTCGCCCTCGGCCTCCGTCTCGGCGTACTTCTCCTTGAAGACGTCGGGGATGTAGTCGAACATGAACCGCTTGCCGTCGGAGTTGCGCAGCACACCGCCGTCGCCGCGGACCGACTCGGTGACGAGGATGCCCTTCACCGACGGCGGCCAGACCATGCCGGTCGGGTGGAACTGCACGAACTCCATGTTCAGCAGGGGAGCGCCCGCGAGGAGCGCCAGCGCGTGGCCGTCGCCCGTGTACTCCCACGAGTTCGACGTCACCTTGAAGGACTTGCCGATACCGCCCGTCGCGATCACGACGGAGGGTGCTTCGAGGACGAAGAAACGGCCAGACTCGCGCTCGTAGGCGAAGACCCCGGAGACCTGGCCGCCCGCGGTCTTCAGCACGCGCGTGACCGTGCACTCCTGGAAGACCTTCAGCCGGGACTCGTAGTCGCCGGTCTCCTTGAAGTCCTCCTGCTGGAGCTGGACGATCTTCTGCTGGAGGGTGCGGATCAGCTCCAGGCCCGTGCGGTCGCCGACGTGGGCGAGGCGCGGGTACTCGTGGCCGCCGAAGTTGCGCTGGGAGATCCGCCCGTCCTTGGTGCGGTCGAACAGCGCGCCCCAGGTCTCCAGCTCCCACACCCGCTGCGGCGCCTCCTGCGCGTGCAGCTCCGCCATTCGCCACTGGTTGAGGAACTTGCCGCCGCGCATGGTGTCGCGGAAGTGGGTCTGCCAGGTGTCGTTCTCGTTGGCGTTGGCCATCGCCGCGGCGATGCCGCCCTCGGCCATCACGGTGTGGGCCTTGCCGAACAGCGACTTGCAGATCACGGCCGTACGGGCGCCCCGCTCACGGGCCTCGATGGCGGCGCGCAGCCCGGCACCGCCCGCGCCCACCACGACGACGTCCCACTCCTGCCGGTCGACCACGGACATCAGTACGCACCCCTCATCAGAAGAACCGCGGATCGTCGAAGGCGCCGGACGCGACCAGATAGACGTAGAAGTCGGCGAGCGCCACGCTCACCAGCGACGCCCAGGCGAGCTGCATGTGCCGGGCGTTGAGCTTCCCGGCCCACTGCCACATCCGGTAGCGCACGGGATGCTTCGAGAAGTGCTTGAGCTTGCCGCCGACGATGTGCCGGCAGGAGTGGCAGGAGATCGTGTACGCCCAGATCAGCACGATGTTGACGAGGAACACGAGGGTGCCGAGGCCCATGTGGCCCCACTGGTAGTTCTCGTCGCGGAAGGCGAGCACGGTGTCGTACGTGAGGATCCCGGCGACGGCGATCGCGGCGTAGAAGAAGTACCGGTGGATGTTCTGCAGGATCAGCGGGAAGCGGGTCTCGCCGGTGTACTTCTTGTGCGGCTCGGCCACCGCGCAGGCCGGCGGGGACGCCCAGAAGCCCCGGTAGTAGGCCTTGCGGTAGTAGTAGCAGGTCAGCCGGAAGCCGAGCGGGAAGATCAGGATGATGATGGCGGGCGAGATGCCCCACCAGCTGCCGAAGATCTCCCAGTTCGGGCCGGCCTTCATCGGCTCGCAGCGCTCCGCCAGGCAGGGGGAGTAGAAGGGCGAGACGTACGGCGCCGCGTAGTAGTGGGCGTCGGCGAAGGCCCGCCAGGTCGAGTAGACGATGAAGGCCAGCAGGCCGGCGGCCGTGCCGGCCGGGGCCAGCCACCACCGGTCGGTGCGCAGGTGCGGGGCGGAGATGGCGGCGCGCGTACCCGCCCGTACACCGCCGCTTCTGGGTTGGGGTTCGGTGGCGGGAGGTTCCGTACCAGTGGCCACGTGACGACTCCGGTCGGGTTCGGGGGAGGTGCCGGTCGCGCTCGACTCAGCCCCGGATCAGGGAGCGCGCCGGTCCCGGGCGCCGAGACCCTCGTCGTCCGAGTCGCGCCACAGGGCGGAGTCGTACGGCGCGTCCGAGATGGTGACGAGCTCGGGGCGCTTCGGTGCGGCCGGCGAGGCGGCGGCGTCGCGCAGCAGGGCGACGCTCTCGCGCAGATGGTTGGCGTCGGCACGGACGCGGCGCATCTCCAGGCCGCCGGTGCCGAGCTGCTTCTCCAGGCGCCCCACCGACCGGAGCAGGTCGTCGAGGCTGCGCTGGACTGACGTCAGTTCGTCGTGAACGGACATGACTTGCCCTCACTTCCGCGGGTCCTTCGAGGCCCAAGGCGGCAACGTTCATGCGCCTGCGAGTGTTGCGCGTCACACCTTGTGCTGTGAAGGGATGTGCATCGATTGGCCGAGGCGCATGGGTGTGCTTTTGCCGTGTATTGCTCCGCACGGGTGACTCTCCGACCGTGACCGCCGTGTCGCCCTGTGTTGCCGAACCCTTTCCTCTTCAGTGGGCCGCATACATCAGATGAAATCCAAATACCGCCAAAAGTGATCATAACGCCCTCGGCTTTCCGGAGGTAGCACAGATGTCCCAGCACGCCGTCGGCCCGCGTGCGGTCTCGCGCTCGGTCGCCTTCCTCCTCACCGCGGGAGTGCTCGCGGTGCCCGCGCTCGCCGGATGCGGCTCCGAGGACCCGGCGGGCAAGCCGCTCGCCGGGCAGGACATCCAGCCCGCCGCACGCGACCGGATCACCGACGGCGGCACCCTGCGCTGGGCCGTCGACTCCGTGCCCGACACCCTGAACACCTTCCAGTCGGACGCCGACGCCACCACCAACCGCGTGGCCCAGGCCGTCCTGCCCTCGATGTTCCGGATGAACGCCGACGGCCGCCCGGAGCGCAATCCCGCCTACCTGGAGTCCGCCAAGGTCGTCGAGACGGAGCCCAAGCAGGTCGTCCTGTACAAGCTCGACCAGCAGGCCGTCTGGAGCGACGGCCGGGAGATCGGCGCCGCCGACTTCGCCGCCCAGTGGCGCGCCCTGTCCGGCAAGGACACCGCCTACTGGACCGCCCGCAACGCCGGCTACGACCGCATCCAGAAGATCGAGCGCGGGGACAACGCCCTGGAGGTCCGGGTCACCTTCAGCCGGACCTACGCCGACTGGCGCTCCCTGTTCTCGCCGCTGTACCCGAAGGACGTCATGGGCACCCCGGACTCCTTCAACGACGGGGCACGCAAGAAGCTGAAGGTCACCGCCGGACCCTTCATGGTGAAGAAGCTCAGCCGCAAGAACGAGGAGATCACCCTCACCCGCAATCCGCGCTGGTGGGGACGTCCGGCCAAGCTCTCCGAGATCGTGCTGCGCACGGTGCCGCGCGACAAGCGGGCCAAGGAGCTGGCCGCCGGCACCCTCGACCTGGCCGAGATCGCCCCCTCCGAGGCCCGCCGCATCACCGTCGCCGCCCGCCCCCGGGGCTCCAGCAGCCCGGTCATGGGCCCCGAGGCGGACCAGAAGCCGCGCAAGAAGGCCGCCAGGCACGCCCGGCAGCAGCAGGCCCTGCGCGGCTTCGAGGTGCGCAAGTCCCTGGAGCCGGCCTTCACCCAGCTCGCCCTGAACGGCGCCGAGGGGCCGCTCGCCGACGAGCGTGTCCGCAGGGCGGTCGCCCGCGCCCTGGACCGCGAGGAACTGGCCGAGGCCGTGCTGAAGCCCCTCGGACTGCCCGCCGTACCGGTCGGCAGCCACCTCGCCCTGTCCGGCCAGGCCGCCTACGCCGACAACAGCGGCGCCCTCGGCGGCCAGGACACCAAGGAGGCCCAGGCGCTGCTCGCGGACGCCGGGTGGGTGCGGGGCGGCCCGATCAAGGAACAGAAGAAGAAGGGGGAGAAGGCGGCCGGAGCCGAGGGCGAGAAGGCCGGGAAGTCCTCCGAGGACGAGTCCGGGAACGACGACGGCGAGTACATCGTCGGCTCGGACGGCAAGGCGCTCCGCGACGAGGACCCGGACCACCTCGCCCAGGACGGCAAGCAGTACAAGCAGCCGCACCAGGGCGGCGTCCCCGGCGCGTACGCCCCCATGGGCACCGCCGCCCCGGCCGGCCGCGAGGCCGCCCCGCTCGCCAAGAACGGCAAGCCGCTCACCCTCCGCTTCGTGCTCCCCTCCGGGCCCGGTTCCCAGACGCTGCGCACGGTGGCCGACCGCATCGCCCGCATGCTGGAGCGCGTCGGCATCGGCACGGAGATCTCCAAGGTCTCCGACGAGTCCTACTTCAAGGACCACATCGCGTCCGGCCAGTACGACCTCGCCCTGTACTCCTGGCCCGCCTCCGCCTTCCCCGCCACCGACGCCCGGCCCGTCTACGCCAAGCCCGTCCCGGCCGCCGACGGTTCGCTGAACGTCGAGCAGAACTACACCCGCGTCGGCACCGACCAGGTCGACCAGCTCTTCGACCAGGCCGTGGCCACCCTCGACGAGGGCGAGTCCCGCTCCCTGATCCGCAAGGCGGACTCCCGCATCTGGGCCGCGGCCGGCTCGATCCCCCTCTTCCAGCGCCCCCAGCTCATCGCCGCCCGCAAGAACCTGGTCAACACCGGCGCCTTCGGCCTCGGCGCGCCGGTCTACGAGGACATGGGCTTCCTGAAGAAGGGCCTGAAGCCGGCCGCAGGCCCGTCGGCGAAGGGCTCCGCCACCCCGTAGCTCCCTTGCCGTCCGCCCCGGGCGCCCGCACCATGAACGCGACAGTGATCATGGTGCGGGCGCCCGGGGCGTCCGCACACGGGGGACGGGAGCCGGCGTATGCGCGGCACGGTGCGGCTGACCTGCGCGGCGGGGCTGGTCGTCGGGGCTCTGACGACGGGGCTGACGGCATGCGTGGGGGAGCCGGGCGGCGGCGGGGCGGACAAGGCCGAGGCCTGTGCGGACGGTGCGTACGCGTGGTCCGGTGTCCGGCGGGAGCAGCGGCTGACCGCGCTGTCCGGCCCGATCAGGTTCAAGGAGAGGACCGCCACCTACAGCGCCCTCCTCAAGCCCCTCGGCGACACCGTGTACCGGCCCTCGGTGACCGGTAGGCCCGAGGGGGCCGACATCGCCGGCGTGATCAAGGCCCTGGGCAGGCACCTGAAGGTCGACGAGCCGCTCGCGGGTCCGTCCGAGACGGAACGGCCGGCGCAGGACCACTTCTTCGAGTCGGCGACCGGCGAGCACCTGGGCGCGTACTACGCCTGGGCGTCGATCGACCTGGTCGAGGCCGACTTCACCCACACCTGCGGCGACGGGGAGCCGGCCAAGGGGCATGTGCGGACCTGGGAAGGCACCGGCGCCGGTTTCCTGCCCTGTTCGATGCCCTCGGACGAAGAAGCCGGCCGCCTCGCCGCCCAGCGGACCTGCCCTGCCGGATCCGAGGCCGCGAAGGAGGCCTGACCTGCATCGATGTATCCCGGCTAAGCCCTGCGGCCGCGCACCCGTACCATGGGGAGTGGCCGTGGCATGTTGAGCCCGGCAGGGCCCGCGCACCGCAGACGTCCGCGCAGGGCATTCCTCATACTCCGGGAGAACGCCGCAATATGGCCACGCGCCACGACATCCGCAACGTCGCTATCGTCGCCCACGTCGACCACGGCAAGACCACCATCGTCGACGGCATGCTGAAGCAGGCCGGCGCCTTCGCCGCGCACCAGCTCGAAGGCGTCGACGACCGCATGATGGACTCGAACGACCTGGAGCGTGAGAAGGGCATCACGATCCTGGCCAAGAACACGGCGGTGAAGTACCACCCGAAGGACGGGGGGGACGTCATCACCATCAACATCATCGACACCCCCGGTCACGCCGACTTCGGCGGCGAGGTCGAGCGCGGTCTGTCGATGGTCGACGGTGTCGTGCTGCTCGTGGACGCCTCCGAGGGCCCCCTCCCGCAGACCCGCTTCGTGCTGCGCAAGGCGCTCCAGCAGCGGCTGCCCGTCATCCTGTGCATCAACAAGACGGACCGCCCGGACTCCCGGATCGACGAGGTCGTCAACGAGACCTACGACCTCTTCCTCGACCTGGACGCCGACGAGGAGCAGATCGAGTTCCCGATCGTCTACGCCTGCGGCCGCGACGGCATCGCCTCGCTGACCAAGCCGGAGAACGGTACGGTCCCCGCCGACTCCACCAGCCTGGAGCCGTTCTTCTCCACGATCCTGGAGCACATCCCGGCGCCGACGTACGACGAGGCCGCCCCGCTCCAGGCCCACGTCACCAACCTGGACGCCGACAACTTCCTCGGCCGTATCGCGCTGCTCCGCGTCGAGCAGGGCGAGCTGCGCAAGGGCCAGACGGTCGCGTGGATGAAGCGCGACGGGTCCGTCAGCAACGTCCGCATCTCCGAGCTGATGATGACCGAGGCGCTCACCCGCAAGCCGGCGGAGAAGGCGGGCCCCGGTGACATCTGTGCCGTGGCCGGTATCCCGGACATCATGATCGGCGAGACCCTGGCCGACCCGGAGAACCCGGTCGCGCTGCCGCTGATCACGGTCGACGAGCCCGCGATCTCCATGGTCATCGGCACCAACACCTCCCCGCTGGTCGGCCGTGGCGCCACCGGCAAGGGCGCCGACAACAAGGGCGCGGTCAAGGACCGCAAGGTCACCGCCCGCCAGGTCAAGGACCGCCTCGACCGCGAGCTGATCGGTAACGTCAGCCTCCGCGTGCTGGACACCGAGCGCCCCGACGCCTGGGAGGTCCAGGGCCGCGGCGAGCTGGCCCTCGCGATCCTCGTCGAGACCATGCGCCGGGAAGGCTTCGAGCTGACCATCGGCAAGCCGCAGGTCGTCACCAAGGACGTCGACGGCAAGACGTACGAGCCCGTCGAGCGGATGACGATCGACGTGCCCGAGGAGCACATGGGCGCGGTCACGCAGCTCATGGGTGTCCGCAAGGGCCGCATGGACAACATGTCCAACCACGGCTCCGGCTGGGTCCGCATGGAGTTCGTCGTCCCCTCCCGCGGGCTCATCGGCTTCCGGACCGAGTTCCTGACGCAGACCCGCGGCACGGGCATCGGGCACTCCATCCACGAGGGCTTCGAGCCCTGGTTCGGCGCCCTCCAGACCCGTAACAACGGCTCCCTGGTCGCCGACCGCGCCGGTGCGGTCACCGCGTTCGCGATGACCAACCTCCAGGAGCGCGGCGTGCTCTTCACCGAGCCGGGCACCGAGGTGTACGAGGGCATGATCGTCGGCGAGAACTCCCGCGCCGACGACATGGACGTCAACATCACCAAGGAGAAGAAGCTCACCAACATGCGGTCGTCCACGGCCGACGTGACCGAGTCGATCGTTCCGCCGCGCAAGCTGTCGCTGGAGCAGTCCCTGGAGTTCTGCCGCGACGACGAGTGCGTCGAGGTCACCCCGGAGGCCGTGCGCATCCGCAAGGTGAACCTGGACGCCCGCGAGCGCGCCCGCGCCGCGAGCCGCGCCAAGCACGGCTGACGCCTCCCGCCGAACGACGACGCCGGGCACCCCGCGACGCGGGGTGCCCGGCGTCGTCGTGAAGAAGAGGTGACGCGAAGGGAAGGGTGAGGGAAAACCCTCGATTTGGCGGCGAAGGCCGTCCGGCACGCCCCGCTCCCACTAGCCTGTCGCGAAGGTGCTTCACCCTGCCCGGATTCGGTGCCGTACAACGGCCCGGCGGTGGAGGCCTTTTGAGAGGGCGACAGCTGCCCGGGGCACCCTGCACGGCAGTCACGGGAGCCGCAACCCGTTTATCTCATTCTCGCGTCCGGAATGCGGACACCTGCCACCGATAGATGTGTAACAAGTCCGTTTCGCAGGGATCTTTCACCAAACCCTTTGTCCGGATTTTGGAAGATGTATACGCGAGCTGTGATCGAACCGAGACCTCGAGGGTGTGGTTCGGTCCCAGTGTTTGGCAGATAGTTAGGCGCGTAGAGCTCGGATGTACGGGTCAGTAGCCGGCAGCGGCGCGACTCACGAGCGCGGGGGCACTCGACGAATTCCGGCACCGGCGACGGGCGGGGGCCGTGATGTGTCGTGTGCTCCCTTCGCGGTGAACCAATGACTTCATAGGAGGAACCCATGCGCGGTGCCAAGAGCGCCAAGTGGGTCGCGGGGGCGATAGTCGTCGCTCTGGCCGCCACTGCCTGCGGCGGCGACAGTGATGGTGAGGGAAAGAGCAAGGGTTCCGGACCTGCCGGCTATGTGTCGATCGACGTCGGCGAGCCGCAGAAGCCGCTCGTCCCGGCCGACACCAACGAGACCAACGGCTCGTACGTCATCCAGGCGCTCTTCACCCAGCTGCTGGACTTCGACGCCAAGGGCAACATCGTCTACACGAACGCCGAGTCGGTCACCACCAAGGACTCGAAGACGTGGACGGTCAAGCTCAAGAAGGGCTGGAAGTTCCACAACGGCGAGGAAGTCACCTCCAAGTCGTACATCGACGCTTGGAACTGGTACGCCAACATCAAGAACAACCAGCAGAACTCCTTCTGGTTCCAGGACATCAAGGGCTACGACGACGTCCACCCGGAGAAGGGTGACCCGAAGGCCGACGCGATGTCCGGTCT
Organism: Streptomyces sp. NPDC008137; assembly: GCF_042957035.1. Taxonomy (NCBI): domain Bacteria; kingdom Bacillati; phylum Actinomycetota; class Actinomycetes; order Kitasatosporales; family Streptomycetaceae; genus Streptomyces; species Streptomyces sp. NPDC008137. Next base: position 415,473 of record NZ_JBIBHN010000003.1, read on the forward strand.
GAAGGCTGTGGACGACCACACCTTCACCATCGAGCTGAAGTACTCGATGCCGTACTTCAACTACAAGCTGGGCTACTACACGTTCGCCCCGCTTCCCAAGGCCTTCTACGACGACCCGAAGGCCTTCGGTCAGAAGCCGGTCGGCAACGGCCCCTACACCTTCGAGAGGTGGGACCACAAGAAGCTCATCCAGGTCAAGGCCTGGGACGGCTACAAGGGCCCGAACAAGGCGAAGAACAAGGGCGTCCAGTTCAAGAACTACACGACGGTCGAAGCGGCCTACAAGGACGTCGTCTCCGGCAACCTGGACATGATCCGCCAGGTCGGCCCGACGGACCTGCCGAAGTACAAGCAGGACCTCGGCGACGGCGCCATCGAGCAGCCGTACGCGGCCATCCAGACGCTGACCCCGGCGTTCTACTCCAAGACCTTCAAGGACATCGACCCGAAGGTCCTGCAGGGCCTGTCGATGGCGATCGACCGCGACACGATCACCAAGACGGTCCTGAACAACACCCGTACGCCGGCCAAGTCCTTCACGCCGCCCGGCGTCAAGGGCAACCAGAACCTGGACACCGACGTGTTCACGTACAACCCGGCGAAGGCCAAGAAGCTCGTCCAGGAGGGCGGCGGTGTCCCGGGCAACAAGTTCACCGTCCAGTACAACGCCGACGGTGGACACAAGGAGTGGGTGACCGCGGTCTGCGAGTCCATTCGCAAGGCCACCGGTGTCGAGTGCACCGGTGACCCCAAGCCGGACTTCGCCACGGACCTCGAGGCCCGTGACAACGACCAGGTGAAGGGCATGTACCGCGGTGGCTGGGTCGCCGACTACCCGGTCAACGCCAACTTCATGAAGGAGCTGTACCACACCACCGCCGAGGCCAACAACGGCCGCTTCTCCAACAAGGAGATCGACGGGCTGATGGGCAAGGCCGACAACGCCAAGTCCCTCGAAGAGTCGGTGAAGGCCTTCCAGGAGGTCGAGAAGAAGCTGGTCGAGCACATGCCGGCCATCCCGCTCTGGTACTACCGCATCAACGGCGGCCACGGTAAGAACGTCGACAACGTCAACGTCGACTTCCACGGTGACCTCGAGGTGTGGGGCGTCACCACCAAGTAAGAGGGCCTTCAGGACCTCTTCCCCCTCGGCCGTAAACCCGCCGCCGCTCCGGTGGCGGTGGGAGGTGCATGGGGGTCGTCTCCTCACCAGGAGGCGGCCCCCGCACCTGCGTTAACCCCTCACGGAGGCACCTATGGGGCGCTATGTCGCACGGCGACTGCTCCAGATGATCCCGGTGTTCATCGGGTCAACCTTGATCATCTTCTGCATGATGTACGCCCTGCCCGGCGATCCCGTCCGGGCGATGATGGGGGATCAGGCGTACGACCCGACGGTGGTCGCGAGCATCAAGAAGGACCTCGGCCTCGACCAGCCGCTCCTTCAGCAGTACGTGAACTACATGGCCGGGCTGGTCCAGGGTGACTTCGGCACCCAGGTCGCCAGCAAGCAGCCCATCGCGGACATCATCGCCGGCGCGTTCCCGGTGACCCTGCGGCTGACGCTCTTCGCCTTCACCTTCGTCACTCTCGTGGGCGTCGGCCTCGGTGTCGTCGCCGGCCTGCGCCCCGACACGCTGCGGGACCGCGGACTGCTGACGCTGACGCTGGTCCTCGTCTCGATGCCGTCCTTCGTGCTGGGCTTCCTGCTGCAGTACCTGTTCGCGTTCAAGTGGCAGGTCACCACGCCCACCGTGACCGACACGACGGACTTCGGCCAGCTCGCGCTCCCCGCCATGGTGCTGGCGTCGCTCTCCCTCGCCTACGTCGCCCGGTTGACCCGCACGTCGATCGCCGAGAACCTGCGGTCCGACTACATGCGCACCGCCGTGGCCAAGGGGCTGCCGCGCCGCCGTGTCATCGGTGTCCACCTGATGCGCAACTCGCTGATCCCGGTGGTCACCTTCCTCGGTATCGAGATCGGCAGCCTGATGACCGGAGCCATCGTGACCGAGGGCATCTTCAACGTGCGGGGTGTCGGCTTCGAGGTCTACGAGGCGCTCACCCGGCGGGAGGGCGCCACGGTGGTGGGTATCGCCTCGCTGCTTGTGCTCATCTACCTCGCCGCCAGCCTGATCGTCGACCTGCTCTACGCGGTCCTGGACCCGAGGATCCGGTATGCCTGACAAGACCGTTGAGAAGAAGGTCGATGCCCTTCCCGGCGACACCGTGAGCACCGCCGGTGTCGTCGTGGCCGACGCGGGCCCCGCTCCCGAGAAGGCCCGCAGCCTCTGGTCCGACGCCTGGCACGACCTGCGGCGCAACCCGCTGTTCCTGGTCTCGGGCGTGCTGATCGTGTTCCTCCTGGTGATGGCCGTCTGGCCGGGACTGTTCACCAGCGCCTCCCCGCGCGACGCCGACCTGGCCAAGCACTACCTGGGCAAGCCGAACTGGGGGCACGTCTTCGCCGCGGACTGGTTCGGCTACGACGTCCAGGGGCGCTCCATCTACGCCCGTGTCGTCTACGGCGCCCGCGCCTCGATCAGCGTCGGAGTGGGTGTCACCCTGGCCGTCACCGTCATCGGCACGGTCATCGGCATGATCGCCGGCTACTTCGGCGGCTGGACCGACAGCCTGCTCTCGCGGATGACAGACGTCTTCCTCGGCATCCCGTTCCTGCTCGGCGCCTTGGTGGTGCTCAACTCCTTCGAGGAGCGCACCGTCCTGGTCGTCATCCTGGCCCTCGCCTTCCTCGGCTGGACCCAGATCGCCCGCGTCGCCCGCGGTGCTGTGATCACCATCAAGCAGGCGGACTACGTGGTGGCCGCCAAGGCACTCGGCGCGTCGACGACCCGGATCCTGTTCCGGCACATCCTGCCCAACGCGCTCGCACCCATCATCGTCGTGGCGACCATCGCGCTCGGCGGCTACATCGCGGCCGAGGCGACCCTGTCCTTCCTGGGCGTGGGCCTCGGTGACACGGCGGTGTCCTGGGGCGGCGACGTGGCGCGTGGACGTGAGCAGCTCCGTATCGCCCCCCACACCCTGATCATCCCGTCGGTGATGGTCTCGATCACGGTGCTCTCGTTCCTGATGTTCGGCGATGCTGTACGCAACGCCCTCGACCCCAAGCTGCGCTGAGGGAGGCGTACGTGACCATCATCGATGAAGTGGCCGGGAGTCCCGCGCCCGACGGCGCGGAAGGCGCGGGCCGTCCGCTGCTCGAAGTCCGCGACCTGCACGTGGAGTTCCGCACCCGCGACGGCGTCGCCAAGGCCGTCAACGGCGTCAACTATTCCGTCGCCGCGGGCGAGACGCTGGCCGTGCTCGGCGAGTCCGGCTCCGGCAAGTCCGTGACCGCGCAGGCGATCATGGGCATCCTCGACATGCCGCCCGGCCGCATCCCCAAGGGGGAGATCCTCTTCCGCGGCCAGGACATGCTGAAGATGTCCGGCGAGGAGCGGCGCAAGATCCGCGGCAGCAAGATCGCGATGATCTTCCAGGACGCGCTGTCCTCACTGAACCCGGTGCTCTCCGTGGGCTACCAGCTCAGCGAGATGTTCCGCGTCCACCAGGGCATGTCCAAGAAGGACGCCAAGGCCAAGTCCATCGAGCTGATGGACCGGGTGAAGATCCCGGCCGCCGCGGCCCGGGTGAACGACTACCCGCACCAGTTCTCCGGCGGTATGCGCCAGCGCATCATGATCGCGATGGCGCTCGCCCTGGAGCCGGACCTGATCATCGCCGACGAGCCGACCACGGCCCTCGACGTCACGGTCCAGGCCCAGGTCATGGACCTGCTCGCGGAGCTGCAGCGCGAGTACAACATGGGCCTCATCCTGATCACCCACGACCTCGGCGTCGTCGCGGACGTCGCGGACAAGATCGCGGTGATGTACGCGGGCCGGATCGTGGAGACCGCCCCGGTGCACGAGCTGTACAAGCGGCCCGCGCACCCGTACACCAAGGGTCTGCTGGACTCGATCCCGCGCCTGGACCAGAAGGGCCAGGAGCTGTACGCGATCAAGGGGCTGCCGCCCAACCTGCTGCGCATCCCGACCGGTTGCGCCTTCAACCCGCGCTGCCCCCAGGCCCAGGACATCTGCCGTACGGACGTTCCGGTACTGCACCCGGTCGCCGAGCAGGACGGCACCGAGCTGGCCGGCCGCGGATCGGCCTGCCACTTCTGGAAGGAGACGATCCATGGCTGAGCTCAGCAAGACCGACGAGCCGCAGGACGCCACGCCGAACGTCTCCGAGGTCGAGGTGGTCGACGCCCACTCGGAGTCGGAGGCGGTCGCGGCCATCGAGGCGCCGGTCGAGCGGGGCGAGCCGATCCTCCAGGTGCGCAACCTGGTGAAGCACTTCCCGCTCACCCAGGGCATCCTCTTCAAGAAGCAGGTCGGGGCGGTCAAGGCGGTCGACGGCATCTCCTTCGACCTCTACCAGGGCGAGACCCTCGGCATCGTGGGCGAGTCCGGCTGTGGCAAGTCCACCGTCGCCAAGCTGCTGATGATGCTGGAGAAGGCGACCGCGGGCGAGATCTTCTACAAGGGCCAGGACATCACCAAGCTGTCCGGGCGTGCGCTGAAGGCGGTGCGCCGGAACATCCAGATGGTGTTCCAGGACCCGTACACCTCGCTCAACCCCCGTATGACGGTGGGCGACATCATCGGGGAGACCTTCGAGATCCACCCCGAGGTGGCGCCGAAGGGCGACCGCCGCCGCAAGGTCCAGGACCTCCTGGACGTCGTCGGCCTCAACCCCGAGTACATCAACCGCTATCCGCACCAGTTCTCGGGCGGTCAGCGCCAGCGCATCGGCATCGCCCGCGGCCTCGCGCTCAACCCCGAGATCATCATCTGCGACGAGCCGGTCTCCGCACTGGACGTGTCCGTCCAGGCGCAGGTCATCAACCTGATGGAGAAGCTCCAGGACGAGTTCAACCTCTCCTACCTCTTCATCGCGCACGACCTGTCGATCGTCCGGCACATCTCGGACCGGGTCGGGGTCATGTACCTCGGCAAGATGGCCGAGATCGGCACCGACGAGCAGATCTACGACCACCCGACGCACCCCTACACCCAGGCGCTGCTGTCGGCGGTCCCGGTGCCGGACCCGGAGGCCCGTGAGGGCCGCGAGCGGATCATCCTGACCGGCGACGTGCCGTCCCCGGCCAACCCGCCCTCCGGCTGCCGGTTCCGCACCCGCTGCTGGAAGGCGCAGGACAGGTGTGCCGAGGAGGTGCCGCTGCTGGCGGTCCCCCAGCGCTTCGAGGGCGCGGACACCCCGGCGGCGCACGAGTCGGCCTGCCACTTCGCGGAGGAGAAGGACGTGGTCCACGCGGCCTGACGGCCACGTATGACGTCCCTTCCGGTTCCCGGTGCCTTCAGACGAGGGCGCCGGGAACCGGTGCTTTCGGCCCGGCTGCGGGCATGCGCCCTGCGGCGAGCCGGGCATGACCGCATGGCCGGGCCGACGGCAGCCCAAGTACCCACAAACCCCCGCGAACTCCGTTAACACGCAAGCAACTTCACCGACCCGGTCCCGATATACGGACGCGTCAGGCTGAACGGTGTACGGCCGTGCGGGTGCCGTAAGCGGGCCGGGGCGCGCCATGTCGCCCCGGCCCGTTGCCGTGCTCAGGCGGAACGGTCGATGCCCAGGGAGCGCTTGAGGAAGTCCACCTGGAGGAGGAGCAGGTTCTCCGCGACCTGTTCCTGCGGGGTCATGTGCGTGACCCCGGACAGCGGCAGGACCTCGTGCGGGCGGCCGGCGGCCAGGAGGGCCGAGGAGAGACGCAGGGCGTGGGCCACGACCACGTTGTCGTCGGCGAGGCCGTGCACGACCATCAGGGGGCGGTGCGGCTCGGCGGGGGAGGACAGTCCGTCGGCGGTCACCAGGGAGCTGCCCGCGTACGACTCCGGGTGCTCCGCCGGGGTCCCCAGGTAGCGCTCGGTGTAGTGGGTGTCGTAGAGGCTCCAGTCCGTCACGGGCGCGCCGGCGATGCCCGCGTGGAAGACGTCCGGGCGCCGCAGGACCGCCAGGCCCGCCAGATAGCCGCCGAAGGACCAGCCGCGGATCGCCACCCGGGAGAGGTCCAGGGGGTGGCGGGTCGCGAGGTCCTGGAGGGCCTCCACCTGGTCGTCCAGGGACAGGGCGAAGTCGTGGTGGATCGCCTTCTCCCAGGCGGGGGAGCGGCCCGGAGTGCCTCGCCCGTCCGCGACCACCACCGCGAAGCCCTGGTCCGCGAACCACTGCGAGGTGAGGTGCGGGTTGTGCGCGGCGACCACCCGCTGCCCGTGGGGGCCGCCATAGGGGTCCATGAGCACCGGCAGGGGGGTGTCACCGGCGTAGTCCCGAGGCATAAGCACGGCGCACGGGATGCGGCGTGCGCCCCCCTCGGTGAGCGTCACGCGGGGGGACATACCAGGGTCTTCCGCGTAAGAGGGGACAGTCGCCGTCGGTTTTCCGTCGCGCAGCACCTGCACCCGCACACCTGGCCGATTCAGCGTCGCCGAGACCAGAACCGTGACGTCCCCGGCCCGCACCGCCGAGTGCACGCCCGGCTCCTGGGACACCCGCTCCAGGCCCAGTTCGTTCACCCGGTACACATGCACCTGGCCCGTCTCCGCCTCGCCGGCCTCCTCGCCCGCCGACGCCGAGACCAGCACGTCGTCGTTGGCGACGTCCAGCACGGCCCGGACGTGCAACTGGGCTCCCGTGAGCGGCCGTTCCCCGACCGCCAGCACCCGCGCACCGCCCTCGTCGGCGATCCGGACCAGCTGCCCGGACGGGCTCCAGCGCGGCACCCCGGGGAAAAGATCAAGCCATGTTCGATCTTCGTCGGCGTGCACCATCCGCGTCGCGCCCGACTCCGGATCCACGGCCAGGATGAGCTGGCTGCGCTGGTCGCGCGCCTGTACGAGCAACAGCGGCGCGCCCGCCGCTGACCAGTGGACATGCGCCAGATACGGATACCGTGCCCGGTCCCAGGCGACCTCCGTGCGCACGCCGTCCAGGCCGGTCACGAACAGCCGCACCTCCGCGTTGCCGGTGCCCGCCGCCGGATACGCCACCCGCTGCGGCTCGCGCCCCGGATGCGCGGGATCGGAGATCCACCACCGCTCCACCGGTGTGTCGTCCACCCGCGCCACCAGCAGCCGGTCAGACTCCGGAGCCCACCAGAATCCGCGCGAACGCCCCATCTCCTCGGCCGCGATGAACTCGGCGAGCCCGAATGAGACATTCTCCGAATCCGGCTCGGCGAGCGCCCGGTCGCCGTCCCCCTCGGCGCCCACCACCCGCAGGGCGCCCTGCGCGACATAGGCGATGTGCCGCCCGTCGGGCGACGGACGCGGGTCGATCACCGGCCCCGGCGTGGCCAGTCCACGCGCCGTCCCGGCCCGCAGCTCGGCCACGAAGAGCCGCCCTGACAAGGCGAAAGAGGCCAACTCGACGGCCGAGTCCGTGGCGTACCCGACGATGCCGGCCCCGCCCTCGCGGCTGCGCTCACGCCGCGCCCGTTCCTCGGGCGACAGGTCCTCCGAGGCGCCGCCAAGCAGGGCGCGCGGGTCGGCGGCCACGCGCTCCGCGCCGTCCTCCGTGTCGAGGACCCACAGCGAACTCGCCCGGTCCGTACCGGAACCGGAGCGCAGGAAAACAACACGTGAACCGTCGGGCGCCACACTGAACGAACGCGGCGCGCCGAGCGTGAAGCGCTGCGTGCGGGCGTGCCGACGGGGGAAGGAGTCAGGCTCGGTCGTCATGCCCTGACCATATTGGCCATGCGCCCCCTTGTGCGGCAGTGCGCCGATCGATGCGCACGGACCGATAGTTATGATCAATGTCGCATAGTGGGTATGAACCTGCTGGCTGCTGTACGGATTTAATGCCCCCATAGTCCGACCCCCCGCGCCCTTGTGGATCTTTGGAGGTGAGCCGCCGTGGCACTCTCGATTTCGGCGGTGGTGCTGCTGGCGATCATCGTCTTCTTGCTCATCAAGAAGTCGGGACTGAAAGCCGGGCATGCGGTGGTGTGCATGCTGCTCGGCTTCTACCTCGCCTCGTCGACCGTCGCTCCCACGATCAGTGAGCTGACGACGAACATCGCGGGCATGATCGGCAGCATCAAGTTCTGACCGCGCCGAGGGAGCCGGAGGGTCAGCCCTCGACCGCGTACGGCACGAAGGTGCCCCACGCGGCGGAGGCGAAGGCCAGCCGGGGCCCCTCGACGTTCTTCGAGTCACGGACGTGGACGGTGCCGGGCTCGGTGGCGACCTCGACGCACGAGTCGCCCTCGCTGCCACTGCTGTAGCTGCTCTTGAACCACGCCAGGCTGGAGGGGTTCACGGACGAGGCCTTGCGGATCATGTCTCCCCCAGCAGTTGTTCGATGAAGGCGGCCGACTCACGCGGTGTGAGTGCCTGAGCCCGGATGATGCCATACCGGAGTTCCAGGATACGGAGTTGCCGCAGGTCGGAAACCGGTCGTCCGTTGGCCACTGCCGGTGAACGTCCGACCGCTGAACCGTCTTCGAACTTGAGCACCTCGATACTGCCGTCCACGCCGGCGTGCTCCTCGCGTTCGATCGGCATCACCTGAAGCTCGACGTTACGCAACTGCCCCGCTTCAAGCAGGTGTTCCAGCTGCCCGCGCAGGATGGCCCTCCCGCCAAGGGGCCGCCGAAGTGTCCACTCCTCCAGGACGAAGCTGAGGTCGGGTGCCGGGTCTCGTTCGAAGACCGCCTTGCGCGCTACGCGTGCGGCGATGAACCGCTCCACCTCCTCCGTCGAGTAGGCGGGTCGCCGCATGGAGAGGAGGGCACGCGCGCACCCCGGAGTCTGCAACAGGCCGTGGATGTGCAGCGGATCGTAGAGCTGAAGCTCCACCGCCCGCGCCTCCAGCTGCGCCAGATCCCGCACCTTCTTCGGGTACCTGACCTTCTTCACGTCCTCCTTCATCGCCGCGACAAGACCCCCGGCATCCAATGCCTTGTCCGCAGTGTCCAGATAGTCGGGCCGGGGAATCCGCTTGCCGCTCTCGATCTTGTAGACGAGGTCCTCGCCGTACCCGACCGCCGCCGCGAAGTCGCCGACCCGCAGCCCGGACGCTTCCCGGCGGAGCCTCAACTGCCGTCCCACCGTGGCGACCACGGCGACCGCCCATTCGTCGTCCGGGTCCACCTCCCCGCCCGGCTCGTCCGTCTGCTCCGTCTCACCGTTCACCGACATGCGTACACCTCCGTAGTGCGTCACGCCCTGCCTGTGGGAACAGCGTCGACAGTCCGGACAGCACCGGACAGACCTTGGACGGTTGCTCTACGTAACAGGGCAATCACGCATCACGGTAAAGCTGGTCGGCCACGCTGAGTGACATGAATCAGGAAACTCAGGAAATCGCCGGACCTGGGACCCGACCCGAACCCAGGGGCGAGGTCCGCGACTTCACCGTGCTGCTGTCTTCCACACCGCGCGGTGCTCGCCTCGCCCGTCTGCTCGCGGTGGACGCGCTCCGGAGCTGGGGGCTTCCGCACGAGAGGGCGAGCCATGTCGTCGCCGAACTGGCGGCCAACGCGGCAACCCACGGCCGTCTCCCCGGCCGCAGCTTCCGCCTGACGCTCCACGTGGTCGGCGCCACACTCCGCATCGAGGTCACCGACACACGCGGCGACCGGCTGCCCGCGCTCCGAGTGCCCGATGGCGTGGCCGAGTCGGGCCGGGGCCTGCTGCTCGTCGAGGCGCTGGCCGACCGCTGGGGAGTCACCGAAGGACGGTTCCCGCTCAAGATCGTCTGGGCCGAACTGAGCTTCCCGGCACCGGAACCCGCACCTTCACGCTCCGGTGCCGTCAGCGACTGAGGGACAAAGAACCGAGGGGGAGAAAGAACCCCGCCAAGCCCCACCCCTCCCGCCCGTGGCCCGCGCTCACTCGGGCGGGTGAACATCCCCGAACCGGCTGGATTTCCCGACCCCCGAGGCCCGACGCTCAGCGCAACGCACCACCACCACAACCGCAGACATGAAACGGCCCCCGCCGGGACTGCAATCCCAGTGCGAGGGCCTGACCACCGAGGAAGACGGACACTTCCTGATGGATACGCAGAACCCTAGCGCGCACCCGCGCGCCCAGGCCCGCGTTGCGGGCAACATGCACCCGAACCAGCGGCCCGGCACAGCCCACCGCACCGGCGGGCTCCAGCACGACAACACCCGCCACACCACCCGCTTCACGGTGATCGGCAACCACCTCACCCAGCACGCCGAGCTGTCCCTCCTCGCGATCGGCCTGGCCTGCCACCTCCAGTCGCTGCCCAAGGGTGCCCGGGTCGACATCAAGGCCCTCGCCGCCCGGTTCCCCGAGGGAGCGACCCGGATCGCCGCCGCCCTGCGCGAACTGGAGGTCCACGGGTACCTGCGCCGCGAACGCGTCCGCACGCCCACCGGCCGCATCGTCACCCGCACGACCTCCTGCAACCAGCCCTCGGTGGCCCGCCGTGCCGCCGAGGCGACCCGGGCGGCCCGGGCGGGCACGGAACCGAAGCCTCCCGAGGCCTGCGAGGAGCGCGCACCAGCACCACACGGGACGACGCGTGAGCAACAGCAGCCACCCCGCAAGCCACTCCCCGCCGTCCCCCGGCCCGCGTATCCCGCCCCGGCCCTCCTCCAAGCCGCCACCGACCTCCTCGCGGACCTCCACCGGCACGACCCCCGGCTGCTGCTCTCCGCCCGCGACACGGCCCACCTGGCCCCCGGCGTCGCCGCCTGGCTGGAGCGGGACGTCGCCCCCACCGCCGTACGCCGGGCCCTGAGCACCGACCTGCCGCCCGAGGGCGTACGCCGCCCCGCGGCCTTCCTGGCCCACCGTCTCGCCGACCGGCTTCCGCCCCCGCCCCCGTTCCGGGCACCGGCCGTACCGCGGCCGTCCCCGTCGGCGATGCGGAACTGCGACGGCTGCGACCGGGGCTTCCGCTCGTCCGACCCAGCGGCCCGCTGCCGCGACTGCCGCTCCGACCAGCAGGAGGCCGCCTAGCATGAACGTGACGATCCTTGCCCCTGGGCACAGACGACGAGGAGCGAGCGCCATGACCATCGCATCCGGTAACGCGCGGCGGGACGGCTCCCATCTGTACCGGTCCATGAGGGATGTCGTGCGGTCGCTGGACGACACCCTCCCCGGGAAATTCGAAGTCACCAAGGAAGGGATCGTGCACGACATGATGTCGCCGGGAGGCCCGCACGAGGTCACGGCCGCGCATGTCAGCCGCCGTCTGGAGAAGGTCATGCCGGACGAGCTGCTGGCCCACAACGGCACGCCCGACGTGGAAGACGTGCCCGAGGGCATCATGCGGCATCCGGACGTGATGGTGATCGCCTGGGCCGACCTCGACGTCGAAGGCTCCGTCGACCCCCGTACGGTCGTCGCCGCCATCGAGGTCGTCTCCCGGTCCAACCCGGAGAACGACTGGGTCGGCAAGATGCGCGACTATCCGCTGCTCGGCATTCCCATCTACGTGATCTTCGATCCACGTACCGGCAGTGGTGCCGTCTTCACCGACATCCACGCCACCCCGGAGGGCCCTCGTTACGCCGTGCGCAAGAACTTCGTGTACGGCGAGGATGTCACCATCAGTGAGTGGACCATCTCCACGAGCGGCCTGCCGCGCTACCAGGACGGCAGCGCGGAAGAGGGCGAAGAGGGATGACACCCCGGGCCGCGACGAGCACCGCCCCCGTGCCTCATAGGCTGGCCCCATGACGGAACTGCCCTCCCGTCGTCTGCTGCTGGTGCACGCGCACCCGGACGACGAGTCGATCAACAACGGCGCGACCATGGCCCGGTACGTGGCCGAGGGTGTCCACGTCACCCTGGTGACCTGCACCCTGGGCGAACGCGGCGAGGTCATCCCGCCCGGGCTCGCGCATCTGACCGGCGCCGCCCTGGGGCAGCACCGCCGCCAGGAGCTCGCCGCCGCGATGGCCGAGCTCGGTGTCCGGGACGTCCGCCTGCTCGGCGGCGCCGGACGCTACAGCGACTCAGGGATGATGGGCCTGCCCGACAACGACGACCCCGGCTGCTTCTGGCAGGCCGACGTCGACGAGGCCGCCGCACACCTCGTCGAGGTGATCCGCGAGGTACGCCCCCAGGTCCTCGTCACCTACGACGACGACGGCGGCTACGGCCACCCCGACCACATCCAGGCCCACCGCGTGGCCATGCGCGCCGCCGAACTGTCCGCCGAGGCCGGTACGCCGATCCCGAAGGTCTACTGGAACCGGGTCCCCCGGCCCGTTGTGGAGGAGTCCTTCGCCCGGCTCCACGACGACCTGCCCGGCCTCCCCTTCACCAAGGCGGCCGAGGTCGACGACGTACCCGGTGTGGTCGGCGAGGAGCGGATCACGGCGGTGATCGACGGCACCTCCCACGCCGCCGCCAAGGCCGCCGCGATGCGCGCCCACGCCACGCAGATCACCGTGGCCGAGCCGTATTTCGTGCTGTCCAACGAGCTCGCCCAGCCGATCCTGGCGACCGAGTACTACGAGCTGGTGCGGGGCGAGCGGGGCCCCGGTGAGCGGGAGACGGACCTGTTCGCCGGTGTCGAGGAGGCCTCATGAATGACCGGGGTCCGATGCTCGCCCAGCCCATGCGGCCACCGTCCGCCGCCCGGGTCACCGCCTGCCTGGGGTTCTTCCTGCTCGGGGCCGTGGTCGGCGTGGCCGGGGCGCTGGTGCAGCCCGCGTGGTTCCCGGGCGGGCTGCTGCTCGCGCTCGCCGGGGAGGCCGGAGCCGTCCTGGGCGCGGCACGCGTCACCCGGGGCCGGATCGGGGGCGTCGCGGCAGCCGCCGGCTGGATGCTCGCCGTCATCCTGCTCACGGCCAGCCGCCCCGAGGGCGACTTCCTCTTCGCCGCGGGAAGCGGCTCCTATCTCTACCTGCTCGGGGGCATCGGTGTGGCTGTGATGTGTGCCACCCTTGCCCCGGGGCGGCAACCGGACGGCGATCCCGTCCGACTTGCCAAGTGACGTACCACTTCGCCAGGACGTGCCCGTGGGGGTCCGGTGTGGGATTCCCGGCGGTCGTGGGATACGGGCCAGAAGTGGCCAGTATGGTGGTGCGCGCCGCCGAGCTGCCCGCGTGAGGTTGTGTCGGGCGGCGGAGCCAACCGGGAGAACCTGCCTTGAGTCGTGAAACTGACACTCCGTCCTCCGGGCCCAACGGGCGCGGTGGAGCCGCCTACCCGTCGGGTACGCCGCCGTACGGGACCCCGAAGGTCTCCGACGCCGGTACGGACGCGGGCCGTTCGGCCGCGCGGCCGGAGGAACGCAAGACCGAGACCACGCTGACGACCCGGATCCGGATCAACATCCCCGGGTCACGGCCCATTCCGCCCGTGGTGGTGCGCAAGCCCGTCGGGGATTCGGAGGGTTCGGGCGACACCGGTACGACCGGCGCGGGCCCCGGCGGCGAGGCCTCCGCACCGGGTGCCGCCACCTCCAGGGGCACCGGCACGGTCGAGCCTCCCGCCGAGCCCGTGCAGCCCGCCGATGACAAGCCGACCAGCGACTGGTTCGCACCCCGCAAGTCCGGCACGGGCCAGGGCGGTCAGGACGGCGGCTCCACCAACGGAACCGGTATGCCGGGCGGTTCGAACCCGGCGGCGGGTACTCCCGGTACTCCCGGTGCGTCCGGCGGGGCCCGGCCGGGTGCCGGGCGGCCCGGAGGCGTGGTCGGCTCCATGGGTGCGCCGGGCGGCTCCCGGTCCGGAGGTACGAACGGTGCCGGGCTCCCCGGCGGCGCGACCGGCGGACCCGTCGCGCCCGGGCACGGCGGCGGCACCGGCTCCTTCGACGTCACCGAGGCACTGGCGGCGGGCCCGCTGGGCAACGGCTCGCGTCCCGCGCCGGGCAGTGGCAGTGGCAGTGGCAGTGGTGGTGGCGAACCGCGCCGCGACGATCTGCCGTTCTTCGCGGAGAACGACCGTGCGGGCCAGGGCGGCCCCGGCCCCCAGGGCCCGGCCGGTCCGACGGGCGGTCCGGTCACCGGCGACGGCCCGATGGCCCCGCCGGCCGGTGGGCCCGGTGCCCCGGGCGGCCGTCCCGACGTCTTCTCCGGCGGACCGGGCGGACCGGGCGGACCGGGCGGACCGGGCGGGCGGGGTGCCCCGGGCCGACCGGGTGGCCCCGGCGGCCCGGGTGGCCCCGGCGCCTTCAGCGAGCCGGGCAGGCCCGGTGGGCCGGGTGGCCCCGGCGCCCCCAGCGCCTTCAACGACCCCGGCCGACCCGGCGGCCCCGGCGTGCCTGCGGGCCCCGGAGCCATCGGCGCGCCCGGCGGACCCGGACGCCCGGGCGCACCCGGTGGTCCCGCAGGCAAGGGCGGCCCCGCCGGTGCCGGCGCCCCCGGCGGCGGCATGAGCGACGACACCGCCATCCTCACCCCGCAGAAGCCCGCCCCCGAACCGGACGACCAGGGCTACGGGCCCCGCCACGACAACGTCTCCGGGCACACCGTCACCAGCGGCATCCCGGTCGTCCCGTCCGGCGCGGCCTCCCCGTTCGGCCCGGGCGCGCCCGGCGACGGCCCGGTGCCGCACGGTGCCCCGAAGCTGCCCGAGCCGGTCTCCCCGCCCCCGGCGAGCTCCTCGAAGGCGCCGAAGAAGAAGGGCCGCAACAAGCTCGTGCTGCTCGCGGTCGGCGTGGTCGTCGCCGTCGGTGGCCTCTACGGCGCCGGTCTGCTGATGAACCGCACCGACGTCCCGAAGGGCACCAGCGTCCTCGGTGTCGACATCGGCGGCACCACCCGCGACGGCGCGGTCAAGAAGCTCGACGAAGCCTTCGACGACAACGCGGGCAAGCCGCTGAAGCTGTCGGTGGGCGGCAAGGCCGTGTCCCTCGACCCGGACAACGCGGGCCTCCAGTTCGACATGGACGCCACGGCGGACGCGGCGGCGGGCAGCGACTACAACCCGGTCTCCGTGATCGGCTCGCTGTTCGGCAACCACCGCGTCGTCACCCCCGTCATGCCGATCGACGAGGAGAAGCTGCACGCGTCCCTGGAGACCGCCGCGGGCGGCTCCGGCTCGTCGTCCGACGGCACCATCAAGTTCCAGGGCGGCAAGGCCGTCGCCGTGTACGGCAAGGTGGGCAAGGGCATCGACGTCGACAAGTCGACCGCCGCGATCGAGCAGGCCTACCGCACCCAGGTGGAGACCGGCACCGCCGGTACGGTGAACCTCCCGACCACCACCCGGCAGCCGACCGTCTCGAACGCCGAGGTCGACCGGATGCTGAAGGACTTCGCGCAGCCCGCGATGTCCGACATCACCACCGTCCGGACCGACGCGGCGCACGAGATCAAGTTCGGCCCCTTGTCCCTGCCGAAGATCCTCAGCTTCAAGGCCGTCGACGGCAAGCTCGTCGACACCTACAACCTCAAGGCGCTCCAGGAGGCGTACGGCACGACCTTCGAAGGCGTGCAGATCGAGGGCGCGAGCGGCAAGCGCGACGTCCTTCCGCAGGATGTCGTCGCCGCGCTGCGCGAGGCCCTGCGCGGCAAGACTCCGGCGGAGCGCGTCGGAGTCATCGACACCAAGCCGAACTGACCTCCGGCCACCCGCCGCACGAGAGCCCCTGCCCGATGAGGGCAGGGGCTCTCGTCGTCACCCCACCGGCATGACATCTGTCATCCGCCACTCCGGACGCCCGACACTGCCCCCGCCCACACCCCCGAAGCCACCATGGCCGTATGACAACGACAGCCCCGGTGGTCGCGTTCGACCAGGTGAGCAAGGCGTACGACACCGTCCGGGCCGTGGACGGACTGACCCTGACCCTGCGCCCGGGGGAGACCGTGGCGCTGCTCGGCCCCAACGGCGCGGGCAAGTCCACGACCCTCGATCTGCTCCTCGGCCTCAAGAAGCCCGACAGCGGCACGGTCCGTCTCTTCGGCGAAGGACCCCGGGAGGCGATCGTCGCCGGGCGCGTGGGCGCCATGCCGCAGAGCGGCGGGCTGATGGACGAGGTCACGGTCGCCGAACTGGTGCGGCTCGCCTGCGATCTGCACCCGAAGCCGTACCAGCCCTCGGAGGTGCTGTCCCGCGCGGGCATCGCGCAGATCGCCGGCCGCAAGGTGAACAAGCTCTCCGGCGGCCAGGCCCAGCGCGTCCGCTTCGCCCTCGCCACCGCGGGGGACAGCGACCTCATCGTCCTGGACGAGCCCACCACCGGCATGGACGTCACCACCCGCCAGGCCTTCTGGGCCACCATGCGCGAACAGGCCGACCAGGGCCGGACCGTCCTGTTCGCCACGCACTACCTCGAAGAGGCCGACGCCGTCGCCGACCGGGTCCTGGTGCTGCACCGCGGCCGGCTCATCGCCGACGGCACGGCCGCCGAGATCAAGGCCAAGGCGGGCGCCCGGCGGATCGCCTTCGATCTGGATGCCGCCATCGACGAAGGCGCCCTGCGCGCCCTGCCCTTCCTCACCTCGATCGATGTCTCCGGCCGGACCGTCCGCATCCAGTCCACCGACGCCGACGCGACCGTCCACGCCCTGTACGGCCTCGGCGTCCACCCCCGCAACCTCGAAGTCGCCGGGCTCGGCCTGGAGCAGGCCTTCGTCGCGATCACCGCCGCCGAGGAGGCGAAGTCCAAGTGAACAGCCTGATCAAACTGGAACTCACCCGCGCCCTGCGCAACCGCAAGTTCCTGTTCTTCTCCGTGATCTACCCGTCGGTCCTGTTCCTGATCATCGCGGGCAACTCCGACAGCACCACGAAACTCCCCGGCACCGGCCTGACCCTGCCGACCTACATGATGGTCTCCATGGCCTCCTTCGGCGCTCTCACGGCCGTCCTCATGGGCAACAGCGAGCGCATCGCCAAGGAGCGCGAGGGCGGCTGGGTGCGGCAACTGCGCCTGACCACGCTGCCGGGCCGCGGCTACGTCCTCGCCAAGACCGCGAGCGCCGCCGTCGTCAGCCTGCCGTCCATCGTCATCGTCTTCGCCGTCGCGGCGGCCGTGAAGCACGTACGCCTGGATGCCTGGCAGTGGCTCGCCCTCACCGGCGCGATCTGGGCCGGCAGCCTTGTCTTCGCCGCGCTGGGCGTCGCCCTCGGCTACCTCGCCAGCGGCGACGCGGTCCGCCCGATCACGATGATCACCTACTTCGGCCTGTCGATGCTCGGCGGCCTGTGGATGCCGACGACGACCTTCCCGGCCTGGCTCCAGGACATCGCGAAGTGGCTTCCCACGCACGCGTACGCTGCTTTGGGGCAGGCCATCGAGCAGAGCCGCGCCCCGCACGTCCAGGACCTGGCCGTCCTCGTCGTCTCCTTCGTCCTGTTCGCGGGCGGCGCGGCCTGGCTGTACCGGAAGGACACCCTGAAGGCGTGAGCGGCGTCGGGTTCGGCATCGGGCAGCGCCCGGTGAACCGCCGGCAGCGGGCGGTGAAGTCGCTGTGGACCGGCATCTGGCTGGTCTACCTGAGCGCGCCCGTCACCGACCTGCTGCACGGCGGCCACAGCACGGGCGTGACGATCCTCGGCTGGCTCGGCCTGGCCGCGTTCGTCACCTGGTACATGCTGCTGGTCTTCCGCACCGGCCGCGGCGAGCGCAACGCCCTGGTGCTCGGCTCGCTCGGCGTCCTCGCGGCCCAGTCCACGCTCCTCGCCCTCACCCTGGGCCGCGAGTGGCTGGTGCTGTTCGTGTACGTCTCGATCGCCTCCGGGGCCGCCCTGCCCCTGCGCCTGGCCCGCTGGACGATCCCGGCCGCGTGCGCCCTGCTGACCACCGTGGCACTCGCGACGCACGACGGCCTGTCCTACCTGGCCGGGCTCCTCATCCCGGCCCTGCTCGGCGGCTTCGCCATGACCGGCGTACGCGAACTCGTCCGCACCACCATCGCCCTGCGCGAGGCCCGCGCCACCGTCGCCCAGCTCGCCGCCAACGAGGAGCGCCTGCGCCTGGCCAGGGACCTGCACGACCTGCTCGGCCACTCCCTCTCCCTGATCACCCTCAAAAGCGAGCTGGCCGGCCGGATGCTCCCGGCCCAGCCCGACAAGGCGGCCCAGCAGGTCGCCGACATCGAGCAGGTCAGCCGCCAGGCCCTCGTCGACGTACGCGAGGCCGTCACCGGCTACCGGCGTCCGCGCCTGAGCGCCGAACTCGCCGGTGCCCGGGTCGCCCTGACCGCGGCCGGCGTCACCACCGACCTGCCCGCCGAGCCGCCGGGCCTCGCCGGCGTGCCCGAGGAGAGCGAGTCCGCCCTCGCCTGGGCCCTGCGCGAGGCGGTCACCAACGTCGTACGGCACAGCGGCGCCCGCCGCTGCACGGTCGAGCTGCTGCGCCGCCAGACCCTCGACGGCCCGGTCCTCGAACTCACCGTCGAGGACAACGGCTCCGGCGGCCCGGGCGACGGCCACGGCAACGGCCTCACGGGCCTCACCGAACGCCTGGCCAAGGCGGGCGGCACCCTGGAGGCGGGCCCCCTCAAGCACGGCTTCCGCCTGGTCGCCCGCGTGCCGACGGCCGACCCGGCGGACGTAGGATCCCCGGCATGAGCCGCACGATCAAGGTCCTCCTGGCCGAGGACCAGTCGATGGTCCGCGAGGCCCTGGCCGCCCTGCTCGGCCTGGAGGCGGACATCGAGGTCGTCGCCCAGGTGGCCCGCGGCGACGAGGTCCTGGAAGCGGCCCGCGCACACGCCGTCGACGTGGCCCTGCTGGACATCGAGATGCCCGGCGCGACGGGCATAGAGGCCGCGGCCCACCTCCACGAGGAGCTGCCGGCGGTGAAGCTGGTCATCCTCACCACCTTCGGCCGCCCCGGCTACCTCCGCAGCGCCATGGAGTCCGGCGCCGACGCCTTCCTGGTGAAGGACGCCCCCGCCGCCCAGCTCGCCGAGGCGATCCGCAAGGTCCTCACCGGCGAACGCGTCATCGACCCCACCCTCGCGGCAGCGGCCCTGGCGGACGGCGCCAACCCGTTGACGGACCGCGAGCGAGAAGTCCTCCGAGCGGCGGCGGACGGCGCCACCAACGCCGAACTGGCAACCACCCTGCACCTCTCCCAGGGCACAGTCCGCAACTACCTCAGCACAGCCATCCAGAAGCTCGCGGTAAGAAACCGAGCGGAAGCGGTCCGAGCAGCACGAGAAAAGGGCTGGTTGTAAAGCTCTTAGGGGCGCGGGGAACTGCGCGAAGAACCCCCGCGCACCCGCACACGCAACACAAGCCCCTACGGCGAGACGGCGTCAGTTGAGCATCGCCCGAGCCGCGAACGCCTCCCCCCGAACCCGCTCGGCAGCCCCCTCGTCCACCGCGGAAACAACCTCCGCATACGCCTCCAACTCCAGGGCCCCCGGCACGAAATCCCCCCGCTGCACCAGCAACTGCGCCCGCTCATAACGCAACTGAGCCGGATGCGAGGGCAGCAACAGAGACAACTCGACGGCCCACAGCGCCACATCCGAGCGCTCCGGCCGAGCCGCCGCCCACGCCCGCACGTTGTTCAGAATCCGCAGCACCACCTCCAGCGGATCCGCGGGCCGCAGCATCTCCGGATCGAGCCGCCCCGCCCCCGTCGCCCCGGCGACCAGCACCTCCGCGTCCGCCCCCGTCAGCACCCGCCCCCCGTCGAACGGATCGGCGAGCACCTGCCCCTCGTCGGGCCCGAACCCGACCACGAAATGCCCCGGCAGAGCCACCCCGTACACCGGCGCCCCGGCCCGCCGGGCCACCTCCATCCACACCACGGACAGCAGGATCGGCAGCCCCCTGCGCCGCACCAGCACCTCGTGCAGCAGCGAGGACTCCAGCCGCTGGTAGTCGGCCGGGCTGCCGCCGAAACCCAGCCGCTCACCGAGCAGCTCCCGCAGGGCATCCGCCCAGGCCCGCGGCCCGCCGGGCCGGTACGGCAGCAGCCCGGCCAGCCGGTCCAGCTCGACCTGCGCGGTGTCCAGGCCCGCCTCGTCCAGCTCCCGGTCCGCCTCCGCGCCCACCAGCAGGCACAGCGTCGACAGATCGGGCCGCTCGGACCGGGCCTCTTCGGCGAACCGCCGCCGCAGCTCGGCGGAGCGCTCCGGGGACGGGGGGTAAGGGGGACGCATACCTGGCTCGTGCCCTCTCGCGACGATCGGTTACCGGCCGGTGCCGCCGGATTCCGGCGCTCGGTAGTGGTGGTAGGCATGGTGCGCGGCGAAGCCCATCCCGGCGTACAGCTCCCGCGCTCCCGCGTTCTCGGCCTCGACCTGGAGCCACGCGGCCGACGCGCCCTCGTCGAGCGCCCGCCGGGCCAGCGCCGCCATCACGGCCGTGCCCAGCCCCTGCCGCCGCAGCTTCGGATCGACCTCGACGGCGGCGAACCCGGCCCACCGCCCGTCGACGACACACCGCCCGATGGCGGCCGGCTCCGCGCCGCCCGGCACGGTCGCGAACCACACCGAAGGCCCAGATCCCAGCACCCGCAGCGCCACCTCGCTCACGCCCTTGCGCTGGTACCGGGCCAGCCACGCCGCGTCGGCCTCCCGGGACAGCCCGACGGCCGCCGGATCGGCACGGTCGGCGACCGGCGCCAGCGGCCCGACCCACAGCTCGGCGGTCACCTCGCGCACCCAGCCCCGTGCCTCCAGCTCGGCACAGAGGAGTTCCTGCGTGCCCTCGGCGCCGGTCGCGGTCTGGACGTAGGCGGGCAGCCCGCGCTCGTCGTACCACCGCCGGACGGCGCCCAGCGCCTCGTCGAGCGGCATGCCCGGCTCGCCGAGCGGCAGCACCGAATTGGCCCGCCGCGTGAACCCGGACGCGGCCCGCAGCTCCCAGTCCCCGAGCCGCTCGCTCTCCACGGGCCGCCAGGCCCGCGCGGCGACCCGGGCCAGCTCCTCGTACGAGGCGGCCGGACCACGGCGGCGCGCCGGAGCGGCGGGCACCACCTTCCCCGCGACCAGCGCGGATTCCGCGATGCGGACGCTCTCGCCGTTCCTGCGTGTGATCAGCAGCACACTTTCGTCCCATGATGTGAGAACTCCGACCGTGTCGGTGAACTTCTCACCCGGAGCCGCGTGTTCGATCAAGCTCCGCACGGAGACCCGTTTCCCCACGTCAGCAGCGGTGATGGCCACCTCGAGACGCCCGCCGGCTGAGATTTCCACAGGTCCTTACACCCCTCCTGTTCGGATCATGCCCAAGAACGGAGATACTAGGGGCGGGCATCGACGACGCCGCGCTCCCGCGCGCCAGGCGGCGGAGCCTGAGGAGGCCCGCCAGCGCCCTATCGAGGAGGAACGACAGCGTGACCTACGTCATCGCGCAGCCTTGTGTCGACGTCAAGGACAAGGCGTGCATCGAGGAGTGCCCGGTCGACTGCATCTACGAGGGCTCCAGGTCCTTGTACATCCACCCGGACGAATGCGTCGACTGTGGTGCCTGTGAGCCGGTCTGCCCGGTCGAGGCGATCTTCTACGAGGACGACACCCCGGAGGAGTGGAAGGACTACTACAAGGCGAACGTCGAGTTCTTCGACGAGCTCGGCTCGCCCGGCGGCGCCAGCAAGCTGGGGCTGATCGAGCGCGACCACCCCTTCATCGCCGCGCTGCCGCCGCAGGCCTAGCCACCGCAAGCGGCCCGCACACCGCGCCGCCTCGGTCCCGTACGGCCTGATCACGTCGTGATCGCCGTACGGGACCGAGGCGTTTGCCCTACGACGGCTCGTACGTACCAGAAAGTGAGCCAGACCGTGTCCGCAGTCTCCGACCGTCTCCCCGCCTTTCCCTGGGACAAGCTGACGCCGTTCAAGGCCACGGCCGCCGCCCACCCGGACGGCATCGTGGACCTCTCCGTCGGCACCCCGGTCGACCCGGTCCCCGAGCTGATCCGGAAAGCGCTGGTCGACGCGGCGGACTCGCCGGGCTACCCGACGGTCTGGGGCACGACCGAGCTGCGCGACGCGATCACCGGCTGGGTCGAGCGCCGCCTCGGCGCCCGGGACGTCACCCACCGCCACGTCCTGCCGATCGTCGGCTCCAAGGAACTCGTCGCCTGGCTCCCGACCCAGCTGGGCCTCGGCCCCGGCGACCGGGTGGCCTACCCGCGCCTGGCCTACCCGACGTACGAGGTGGGCGCCCGCCTGGCCCGCGCCGAGTACGAGGTCTACGACGACCCGACGGAGCTGGACCCGGAGGGCCTGAAGCTCCTCTGGCTGAACTCCCCGTCGAACCCGACGGGCAAGGTCCTGTCGAAGGCGGACCTCACCCGGATCGTGGCCTGGGCCCGTGAGCACGGCGTCCTGCTCTTCTCCGACGAGTGCTACCTGGAGCTGGGCTGGGAGGCCGACCCGGTCTCGGTGCTGCACCCCGACGTCAACGGCGGCTCGTACGACGGCATCGTGTCCGTCCACTCCCTCTCCAAGCGCTCGAACCTCGCGGGCTACCGCGCGGCCTTCCTGGCCGGCGACCCGGCCGTCCTGAGCCCCCTCCTGGAGATCCGCAAGCACGGCGGCATGATGACATCCGCGCCGACGCAGGCGGCCGTCGTGGCGGCCCTGAGCGACGACGAGCACGTCCGCGTCCAACGCGAGCGCTACGCGTCCCGCCGCGACCTCCTGCGCGAGGCCCTGCTGTCCCACGGCTTCCGCATCGAGCACAGCGAGGCCAGCCTCTACCTGTGGGCCACCCGCGGCGAATCCTGCTGGGACACGGTCGCCCACCTCGCGCAACGAGGCATCCTCGTGGCCCCCGGCGACTTCTACGGCACAGCCGGCGCGGAGTTCGTCCGCGTGGCCCTGACGGCGACGGACGAGCGGATCGCGGCGGCCGTGCGGCGTCTGTAGCCCCGGAACGGAACACGGAGAAGGGGTCCAGGGAATTCCCTGGACCCCTTCTTCGTGTTCCGGGACCGGCGTCAGCCGATCGGCAGGCCCTTCGCCGGCAGCGTCTTCGCGGACGGCACGCCACCCTTCGTCAGGGAGTCGGTGGGCAGACCGCCCTGCGCCGAACCGGCGGCCTCACCGACGAGCTGCCCGGCGGAGCCCGCCGCTTCGCCGGCCGCCTTCTGCGCGACGGGCGTGGCCTTCTTGACCGTCTTGCCGCCGAGCTTGCCCGCGGCCGGCACCGCCTTCTTGACGGCCTTGCCGCCGGTGTCACCGGCGGACTTGCTGACGTCCGTCGCCGCGCCGTCGACGGTGTTGCCGACGTTCGCCCCGTCCAGGGCGGTCAGCCCGCCGAGGTTCGGGTTGGCCGGCAGCTCGGGGGCCGCACTGGCGGAGCCGGCCGCACCGACCCCGGCAGCCGCTCCCGCAGCGACAATGAGCGCGGCACGGGCGATCCGGCGGGTCAGGGGGAGGGACATGGTGCTCCTTCGACGGAGAGAACAGTGAGGTTCGTGAAGTGTCCGACCGGCTCCGGGAGTTGATCGACTGGCTGTTGACCGCCCCGGCTCGGACGCAGTGACTACCGCTCGAAGCCCGGGAAGGTTGCGGCGTCGCAACGTAAAGAGTTGGTAATGCGTCGCATAATCGGCTGCGGACAAACGGGCAAAAAGGCCCACGCCGGAAAGTCCGCCGAATCCTTCCAGCCCTGTACGCCCAAGGGTTTTCACGGATTCCAGGGTGCGGGCGCGAAAACCCGCCCACACCGTCGCGACCGAGCCGCTCGGGTAATCCCCAGGAGTGAGTTCCCGTACCCCTGCGCGATCTGGGCGCGATTTAGCGCATCGTGACAATACGGACGCCGTCCGCGTCCCGCTGCGCGCCCGCGGTGCCCTTCGCCGCCGGAGCGCGCCACTCGCTGGCGGTGTTCCCGGCGACCCACTCACGCCCGGCGTACGTCACCCGCGCGATGTGCAGCTCCGAGGCGTTGGCCACGGCCCAGTGCGCCAGCTGCCAGCCGCGCTGCTCCGGGCTCCGCCCGGTCGCGGAACCCGGGTCGGCGTTCACTGGCAGCGTCACCGTCCGCCCGCCGGAGTCGTCCGTGCCGCCGCTCGGGGACGGCGTCGGTGTGGCCGCCGACGAGCCGCCCACCTGGGCGCCCGCCGGCTCGAGCACATCGCGCCCGAAGTCCCGCACCAGCGCCGTACGCACCCCGTCCGGGCCCGTCGCCCGGGTCGCGCCCGGGCGGCCCTCGCAGGTCAGCGTGGCCGCGGACTGGCCGGTGAGGGCGGCGGCGAGCAGCGCGGCGTCCGGCTCGTGCTTGGCGTAGGCCTGCGGGAAGCCGCTGCGCTGCACGCGCTGCGCGGCGACGGTCAGGGGCAGCCGGGTGTAGCCGGGCACCTTGACCAGGTGGTCGTAGAACTCGCCGGCCGAGTACGTCGGGTCCAGGATCTCCTCCCGCGTGCCCCAGCCCTGCGAGGGCCGCTGCTGGAACAGGCCGAGGGAGTCCCGGTCGCCGTGGTTGATGTTGCGCAGGCTCGACTCCTGCAGCGCGGTGGCCAGCGCGATGGTCACGGCCCGCTCCGGCAGCCCGCGCCCGGTGCCCACGGCGGTGATCGTCGCCGCGTTCACGGCCTGCTCGGGCGAGAACGTGTACGACGCCCCGTCGCCCTTGCCCGAGACGACCTTGCAGCCCGGTTCGCCCGTGCCTCCGGTGATGTACTGCACGACGAGGTATCCGGCGACCGCGAGCAGGGCCATGAAGGCGGACCCGCATCGGAAGAGGCGGCTGCGACGCTTGGGGGAGGACGGCTCTGGCACGCCGTACAAGGTACTGGAGAGTACGGAGGCCCATGTGCCCGGTGGGAAGAGTGGGCACCGGGTCTGGCGCGTTAGGGTCGACGGCATGGCCGACACCTCGCTTGACCTCACGCTGGACGCCGCGGAGCTCACCGCCCGGCTCGTCGACTTCCGCTCCGAGAGCGGCACCGAGAAGCCGCTCGCGGACGCGATCGAGACCGCGCTGCGCGCCCTGCCCCACCTGACGGTCGACCGGTACGGCAACAACGTCGTGGCCCGCACGAACCTGGGCCGCCCGGAGCGGGTGATCCTGGCCGGCCACATCGACACCGTCCCGATCGCGGACAACGTCCCCTCCCGGCTCGACGAGGACGGCGTCCTGTGGGGCTGCGGCACCTGCGACATGAAGTCCGGCGTCGCCGTCCAGCTGCGCGTCGCGGCCACGGTCCCCGCCCCCAACCGCGACCTGACCTTCGTCTTCTACGACAACGAGGAGGTCGCCGCGGAGCTGAACGGCCTCAAGCACGTCTCCGAGACGCACCCCGAGTGGCTGGAGGGCGACTTCGCGGTCCTCCTGGAGCCGTCGGACGGCCAGGTCGAGGGCGGTTGCCAGGGCACCCTGCGGGTGCTGCTGAAGACGGCTGGCGAGCGGGCCCACTCGGCGCGCGGCTGGATGGGCTCCAACGCGATCCACGCCGCCGCCCCGATCCTCGCCCGCCTGGCTTCCTACGAGCCCCGCCGGCCGGTCATCGACGGCCTGGAGTACCGCGAGGGCCTGAACGCGGTCGGCATCGGCGGGGGAGTGGCCGGCAACGTCATCCCCGACGAGTGCGTCGTCACCGTCAATTTCCGCTACGCCCCCGACCGCACGCCCGAGGAGGCCGTCGCCCACGTCCGGGAGGTCTTCGCGGACTGCGGCGTGACCGAGTTCGAGGTCGTCGACCACAGCGGCGCGGCGATGCCGGGCCTGTCCCACCCGGCGGCCAAGGCGTTCATCGAGGCGGTGGGCGGCACCCCGATGCCGAAGTACGGCTGGACGGACGTCTCCCGCTTCTCGGCGCTCGGCGTCCCCGCGGTCAACTACGGCCCGGGCAACCCCCACCTGGCCCACAAGCGGGACGAGCGCGTGGACACCGCGAAGATCCTCGCGGGCGAGGAGCGCCTGCGGAGCTGGCTGACGGCCTGATCCCGTCCGGGGCGCCCTCGTGTTTACGGCGCTTTATCGCGGACATGCTCACGTCCCTCGTTCGTAACCCGCGTAGATCTACGCTGAGGTGGAAAGACAGGCACGACGGAGGGAGCGCACATGGCGACCGGCAACCCCGAGGGGAAGAAGCAGCCGCCGGAGGAGAAGCGCCTGGGCCCGGTCCTCCAGAGGCGGGACCAGGTGCAGGCCAGCACCACCGACCAGCGGCTGCTGGACGAGCGAGCCCCCTCCGACTGGGTCCACACCGACCCCTGGCGCGTGCTGCGCATCCAGTCGGAGTTCATCGAGGGCTTCGGCACCCTCGCCGAACTCCCGCCCGCGATCAGCGTCTTCGGCTCGGCCCGGACCCCGGCGGACTCACCCGAGTACGAGGCGGGCGTCCGGCTCGGCCGGGGCCTGGTCGACGCGGGCTTCGCCGTCATCACGGGCGGCGGCCCGGGCGCGATGGAGGCGGCCAACAAGGGCGCCCTGGAGGCCAAGGGCATGTCGGTCGGCCTGGGCATCGAGCTGCCCTTCGAGCAGGGGCTGAACCCCTACGTCGACA
Source organism: Streptomyces sp. NPDC008137 (assembly GCF_042957035.1). Classification (NCBI taxonomy): domain Bacteria; kingdom Bacillati; phylum Actinomycetota; class Actinomycetes; order Kitasatosporales; family Streptomycetaceae; genus Streptomyces; species Streptomyces sp. NPDC008137. Next base: position 441,875 of record NZ_JBIBHN010000003.1, read on the forward strand.
TCGGCCTCAACTTCCGCTACTTCTTCGTCCGGAAGATGATGTTCGTCAAGTACGCCCAGGGCTTCGTGGTCCTGCCCGGCGGCCTCGGCACCCTCGACGAACTCTTCGAGGCCCTCACCCTCGTCCAGACCCAGAAGGTCACCCGCTTCCCGATCGTCCTCTTCGGCAGCGACTACTGGGGCGGCCTCGTCGACTGGCTCCAGGGAACGGTCATCGCCCAGGGCAAGGCCGCGGAGAAGGATCTGCTGCTGTTCCACGTCACGGACGACGTGGACGAGGCGGTGGCGCTGGTGTCGAAGGAGGCGGGCCGCTAGCACGGGGCTGCGGCCGGGCTTCTTGCCCGGCTGTTTCCGGTGCGGGTGTGCTGGGCTTCTTGTCCGGCTGTTTCGGGCGGGCGCGCCGGGTTTCCTGTCCGACCGATCCAGGCGGGCGCGCCGGGCTTCTCGTTGGACCGATTCGGGCGGGCGCGCCGGGCTTCTCGTTGGACCGATTCGGGCGGGCGCGCCGGGCTTCTCGTTGGACCGATTCGGGCGGGCGCGCCGGGCTTCTTGTCCGACCGATTCAGGCGGGCGGCCCGGGCTTCCTGTCCGACCGATTCGGGCGGGCGGCCCGGGCTTCCTGTCCGACCGATTCGGGCGGCGGGTGGGCATAGGTCCGGGGGTCCAGGGGGCGGAGCCCCCTGGTACCTCGGGCCGAACGGCTCAGGCCAGCCCACGCCGGGCAACGGCAGGCTCCCGATGCCCGGCGATGGACGCCACCATGTCCAGCACCTGCCGCGTCTCGGCGACCTCGTGCACCCGGTACACCTGCGCCCCCAGCCACGCGGACACCGCAGTCGTCGCCAACGTCCCCACGACCCGCTCCTTCACCGGCCGGTCCAACGTCTCTCCCACGAAGTCCTTGTTGGACAAAGACACCAGCACCGGCCACCCCGTAGCGACCATCTCGCCCAGCCGCCGAGTCGCCTCCAGACTGTGCCGCGTGTTCTTCCCGAAGTCATGCCCGGGATCGATCAGCACCGATTCCCTCGGCACCCCCAGCGCGACCGCCCGCTCCGCCAGCCCGACCGTCACCTCCAGAATGTCGGCGACGACATCGTCGTACTCGATCCGGTGCGGCCGGGTCCGCGGCTCCGCACCGCCCGCGTGCGTGCACACCAGCCCCACCCCGTACCGCGCGGCGACCTCGGCGAGCCCCGGATCGACCCCACCCCACGCGTCGTTCAGCAGGTCGGCCCCGGCCTCGCACACGGCCCGACCGACGTCGGCCCGCCAGGTGTCCACGCTGATGATCACGTCCGGGAACCGCCGCCGCACCTCGGCCACGAACCCCACCGTCCGCCGGGCCTCCTCCTCGGCCGTGACCTCCTCGCCCGGCCCGGCCTTGACCCCGCCGATGTCGATGATCGCGGCTCCCTCGGCCACCGCCCGCTCCACGCGCGCGAGGGCCGGCTCGTCGAGGAAGGTCGCGCCCCGGTCGTAGAAGGAGTCCGGGGTCCGGTTCACGATCGCCATGATCACCGGCTCACGCGGCTCGAATTCCCGCCTGCCCAGCCTGAGCATCCCCTGTGACCTTCCTGGTACGTCCCCGTCTTCCGCCGCCTGCGACCCTAACTGTCAGACTCGCATGGCACGATCGGAGCCTGACAACATCCGTCTCCGAAGACTCCGAGACACCTGACCGTGGGGGCCCCGCGATGGTTATGTTCCTGTTCCTGGTCGTCGCGCTGGTCCTCGTGGTCGGCGCGGTGACCCTGGCCGTGCTGGGCGGCGGCGAGAACGGCCCGCTGCCCGAGGCCGCCCCCGAGCAGCTCCGCGACCCGCTCCCCCCGGACCGTCCGGTCGACCGCGCGGACGTGGAGAGCCTCCGCTTCCCGCTCGCCGCCCGCGGCTACCGCATGGGCGACGTGGACGACGCCCTCAGCCGCCTCGGCGCCGAGCTCGCCGAGCGCGACGCCCGCATCGCGGACCTGGAATCGGCCCTGGCGGGCGCCCGGGCGGCCTCCGCCCACGGGCCGGTGCACCCCTCGGGGGAGAACCACGTGTCCATGGACAAGCCCGGTCCGCGACAGGAGGACCGGCCGTGAGCGACGGCGCCGCCCTCCCCGGCCCGGACGGCGCGCCGCGCTGCCCCTGGGCCCTGTCCGCCCCGGAGTACGTCACGTACCACGACGAGGAGTGGGGCCGCCCGGTCCACGGCGACGACGCCCTCTTCGAACGGCTCAGCCTGGAGGCCTTCCAGTCCGGCCTGTCCTGGATCACGATCCTGCGCCGCCGCCCCGGCTTCCGTGCCGCCTTCGCCGACTTCAAGATCGCCTCGGTGGCCGCCTTCACCGACGAGGACCGCGAGCGCCTGCTGGCCGACACCGGCATCATCCGCAACCGCGCCAAGATCGACGCGACGCTCGCCAACGCGCGCGAGCTGACCGAGTGGGCCCCCGGCGACCTGGACGAGCTGATCTGGTCGCACGCCCCCGAGCCGGGCACCCGCCCGGTCCCGAAGGCGCTCTCCGACGTCCCGGCCGTCACCCTCGAGTCGACGGCCCTGTCCAAGGCCCTGAAGAAGCGGGGCCTGCGCTTCGTCGGCCCGACGACGGCGTACGCGCTGATGCAGGCGTGCGGCTTGGTCGACGATCACCTGGAAGCATGCGTGGCCAGAGGCGCCCTTTAAGGGGCGCGGGGAACTGCGCGACCAGCCACAAGCGGACCCGCACCCCTGGACGGCGCTACAGCCCTGCGCTCACCGCCCCAGGTACTTCGGCTTCTCCTTGTTGACGAAGGCCTGCACCGCGATCGCGTGGTCCTCTGAAGACCCCGCCCGCGTCTGCAGCTCGTCCTCCTTCTCGAGGGTCTCCGCCAGGGAGTGTGTCAGCCCGTAGGCCACGGCCTCCTTGAGCGCCGCGAACGCCACCGTCGGACCATCGGCCAGTGCCCGTGCCACCTTCTCGGCCTCCGCGCGCAGCTCGCCGGCGGGCACCAGACGGTTGGCGATGCCGAGCTCGTACGCCTCCTGCGCGCTGATGCTCCTCGGGAAGAGCAGCAGGTCGGCCGCCCGGCCGGGGCCGATCACCCGCGGCAGCGTCCAGGAGATCCCCGAGTCGGCGGTCAGCGCCACCCCGGCGAACGAGGTGTTGAACGCGGCCGTGTCCGCGACGATCCGGTAGTCCGCCGCCAGCGCGAAGCCGAAGCCCGCCCCGGCCGCCACCCCGTTCACGGCGGCGACGACCGGCTTCGCCGCCTCGGCCAGCGTCCGCACGATCGGGTTGTAGTGCTCCCGCACCGTGTTCATGGTCTGCCGCGAACCGGTCTCGCGGTCCTGGACCAGCAGCCCGATGTGTTCCTTGAGGTCCTGCCCGACGCAGAACGCCCGGTCACCGGCGGCGGTCAGCAGCACCGCCCGCACGGCGGCGTCGTCCGCCGCGGACCGGACCGCCTCCCGCAGGGCGACCTTGGCCTCCACGTTCAGCGCGTTCATCGCCTCGGGGCGGTTCAGCGTGATCGTCGCGAGCCCGTCGCTCACCTCGTAGAGCACGGTGTCGGCCATGGCGTATCCCCTCCGTGTCGCTGCTCGGGGACCTACCGGCCGGTAGGTCCCGGGTCTGCAGGACAGCATGACGGAGATCGCCGACGGGTGACCGCACCGGAGGTGTGACCTGCGTCAAAGAATTCTCGCCCGTTTTCGTTCGGCGGAAGTGTGTGCGGTGGCGGAGTATCGCAGCCACTTCGCCGAATTGAGTGGTTTTGCTCGCGTGCGTTGCCCAAGCGATGCCTACTGATGTTGGTCATCGGGTCCTGGCATGCGGGATAATGGCTTGGAAGCAATGTGTTCGATGCCGGTGTCGCGAGTCCTGCTCAGGGCCGCACGTGTGCCCTTCTCGGGGCCGACGGCTTTGACGATGAGCTGGGTTTCAGGAAGGGGAACGAGCATGGCGGCCATGAAGCCGCGGACGGGCGATGGCCCGCTCGAGGTGACCAAGGAGGGGCGGGGCATCGTCATGCGCGTTCCGCTCGAAGGCGGCGGTCGGCTCGTCGTCGAGCTGACCCCGGACGAGGCCGACGCGCTGGGCGACGCCCTCAAGAAGGTCGTCGGCTGAGGCGCAAGCGACCATACCCTTTCAGCTGCCCCGGCATCATGTGTGGTGCCGGGGCGGTTGTTTTCTCATCAACTTCCGTCTGCCCCGGCTCCCGCTCCGCTAACGTGCGATCCCGCTAGCGTTTCACCGCGCACAGCAGTCCGTCGCCCACCGGCAGCAGGGACGGCACCAGCTCCTGGCTCTCGCGCACCGTGCGCAGCAGTTCCCGCAGGCGCAGCACCTCCGTGGGCTGCGGTCCGGAGTCCACCGTCCGGCCGTTCGCGAAGGCGCCCTCGAAGACGACGAGCCCACCGGGGCGCAGCAGCCGCAACGATTCAGCGAGGTAGTCCATGACCTCGAGGCGGTCGCCGTCGCAGAAGACGAGGTCGTAGCCCGAGTCGGCGAGGCGGGGCAGCACGTCCAGGGCGCGGCCCGGGATGAAGCGGGCCCGGTTGCTGGCGAAGCCGGAGGCGCGGAAGGCCTGGCGGGCGAACTGCTGGTGCTCCGGCTCGGGATCCACCGTCGTCAGCACACCGTCGGGCCGCATACCGTGCAGGAGATGGATTCCTGAGACACCGCAGCCGGTCCCGATCTCCGCGACGGCCTTCGCGTCGACGGAGGCGGCCAGCAACCCCAGCGCGGAGCCCGTGCCGGGCGTCACCGAGCGCAGCCCCGCGTCACGGGCCCGGTCCCGGGCCCAGCGCAGCGCGTCGTCCTCGGCGACATAGGCGTCGGCGAACGCCCAGCTCGTCTGCCGGTTGCCGGTAATGACCCTCTCCTGTCCCCGTGAATGCCTCGGCGTGACTGTATCCGTTGGGTGCGGGAACCCGCAGATGGGACCGGTCGTTTAAAGGGATGAGCGAGCGGCGCGGGCCGGGACGGGGGGCAGGCGATGGACGAGGACACCGAGCAAGTGCCGTCGCAGCAGTACGAGGCGTATCAGCCCAGATCAAATTCTCGTAAAACCGCTTATCCGGTCCTAACGGGCGAGGTGGCTATGGTAGGGGCTCCACTGGACACCACCAGAGCTGACAGGGGAGGTGCGGCTGCGCCTGTGGATCGCGGAGGAGTGTTCAGGCGCTTCCTCGGATCAGCGGGCAGGCCGACATCCGTGAACGACACTGCTGACCACAGCCACGCCGCTGACTTCGCCCAGACCGCGACCTTCTCCACCGACGCGGACGGGCAGGCGTGGACTCCGCCCACCTGGGAGGAGATCGTCAGCACGCACAGCGGCCGGGTCTACCGGCTCGCCTACCGCCTCACCGGTAACCAGCACGACGCCGAGGACCTCACGCAGGAGGTCTTCGTCCGTGTCTTCCGCTCCCTGTCGACCTACACGCCGGGCACCTTCGAGGGCTGGCTGCACCGCATCACGACGAACCTGTTCCTGGACATGGTCCGCCGCAAGCAGCGCATCCGCTTCGACGCGCTCGGCGAGGACGCGGCCGAGCGGCTGCCCAGCAAGGAGCCCACGCCGCAGCAAATCTTCAACGACGCCCACTTCGACGCGGACGTCCAGCAGGCCCTCGACACCCTGGCCCCCGAGTTCCGCGCCGCGGTCGTCCTGTGCGACATCGAGGGACTGTCGTACGAGGAGATCGCCGCGACCCTCGGCGTCAAGCTCGGCACGGTCCGCTCGCGGATCCACCGTGGCCGCTCCCAGCTGCGCAAGGCCCTCGCGCACCGCTCCCCGGAGGCCCGTGCCGAGCGCCGCTCCTTCGTGCCCCGTGTTCCCGCACTGGGAGGAGGGGGCGCGAGCGCGTGAGCGGATCACGTCCTGAGTCCTTCGAGGGACACCTCGCAGAGCAGCACCTGGGAGACCGACTCTCCGCCCTGGTGGACGGAGAGCTCGGTCATGACGCGCGCGAGCGCGTACTGGCGCACGTGGCCACCTGCCCGAAATGCAAGGCGGAGGTGGACGCCCAGCGCCGGCTGAAGAACGTCTTCGCGGAGGCGGCTCCGCCCCCTCCCTCGGAAAGCTTCCTGGCCCGCCTGCAGGGACTACCCGCGGGGGGCGACCCGGACGGTGACGGTATGCCCCCGGGTGGCGGAGGGCTGCCCGGCGGACTGTCCGGACGGTTCGGATCGTCCGGGGCGTTCGGCGCCAAGCGCGGCGATCGGTTCGAGTTCGGGTACGCCCCGTCCCGGCCGCACATCCCCGTGCTGCCTGCCGGTGACCGAGGCCTTCCTTCGGGAAGCCGGGGTTTCCGGATCCACGAGGTCGGCCGGCCGGAGACCGAGAGGTCCTCCTCGCGGCTGCGGTTCGCGTTCGCTGCCGCCGGGGCCGTGTCCCTGGCCGCGATCGCCCTGGGCGGCGTCACCACCGGCACCCCTGGCGACACGGAAGCCCGCGGCGGCTCCGGCACGGGAAGCAATGTGACGCCGTCGCGCACGCAGGGGGCGGGCGCGACGACCACGCCCGAATCCCAGCGGCGCCGGGGCGCGGCGCCGCTGCTCGGACAGGTGCACGGCCAGAGCCTGCTCGGCCGGACCCCGGTCGCCCCGACCGAGGTGTCCGCACCGCTGCTGCCCGGAATGCCCCCCGCCGGAGGGCACCACGCCATGCACGCGCTGACCGCCCCCGTGGTGGCCGGTGCCGTGGCCATGTCCCCGTTGATACATCCGCTCGCGGCGGCCGCGCCGGCCGCCCTGACCTCGTGGTCCGCGATCCCCGAGAGCGCGGCACCTCTGCTCGCCGTGCCCCTCCCGGACGCGACCTCGTCCCCCTCGCCCCCCGCCTCCTCGCGGACGGCCCGCTGACCGGCCACTGCGCACCGGGCGGCGAACCTGATTGAATCCGGGGGTTGTCGCCCGCTGCCGAGGTGTGGCCGGGCGCCGATTCGACGAACCGCGGCACCGCGTCGAGCCGTGCCGCGGCTGTGGGGAGAGCATGAACGAGGGGAAGCCCACGAAGGCCAAGTGGTGGAGCCGTCCACGGCCGCAGGACGCTCCGGGGGAGCAGGGGGAGCCGGAGGGGCAGGGGGCGGCCCCGGCGGATTCCGTCGCCGCCGTCACCGACACCGACACCGACACCGACGGTGACTTCGAGCTGGCGCGGCCCGCCGTGCGGCAGGACGAGGACGCGGGTGACTACGAGCTGAGGCGTCCCGAGGAGCCCGCCGACACCGTCGCGGAGCCCGCCGTACCGGTCGGCGGTGCGCCCGAGCCGCTGCACGATCCCGACCCGTACAGCACCCCGCCCTACGGCGAACCGGGCCCCTGGGCGCCCGCGCCGCCCGTCCAGCACCCGGTTGCGACGCCGACGCACGGCACGGCGATACCGAGCCGGACACCCCAGCTGTCCATACCTGGCCCGGCCGCCCCGCCGGCGGAGCAGGCGGCCACTCCCGGCGTCCCGGCACCGGCGCCCGCCCCCGCTCCCGACCCTTGGCAGCGTTACGACCCCTGGGCGGCTCCCGCGGCCGCCGGGCCTCTCCAGCAGACCGGGGCCGGTGTACCCAGTACGGAACAACGGCGCAAGCGGGGCAGGAAGGCGCTGGTGGGTGCCGCCGTGCTGCTGGCCCTCCTGTCCGGAGGGATCGGCGGCGTAGCGGGGACGTATCTGGAGCGGAACGGCGGCATCGGGTCCGTCGAGCTGCCGCAGGCCGGGAAGGAGTCCGCGGGGCGTGACTCCGACAGTGTGGCCGGGATCGCCCAGCGGGCCCTGCCCAGCGTGGTTACCCTGCATGTGAAGGGCTCCGGCGAACAGGGCACGGGCACCGGCTTCGTGCTCGACGACCGCGGGCACATCCTCACCAACAACCATGTCGTGCGGCCCGCCGGATCCACCGGCGAGATCACCGTGACCTTCAACAGCGGGGAGAGTGCCCAGGCCGAGCTCGTCGGCCGGGACAGCGGCTACGACCTCGCCGTGGTGCGGGTGAAGGGCGTACGCGGACTCACCCCGCTGCCCCTCGGCAACTCGGACAACATGCAGGTCGGTGATCCGGTCGTGGCGATCGGCGCGCCCTTCGACCTGGCCGGCACCGTCACCTCCGGCATCATCAGCGCCAAGCAGCGGCCGATCACGGCGGGCGGCGAGAAGGGCGACGGCAGCGACGTGTCGTACGTCGACGCGCTCCAGACCGACGCGCCCATCAACCCCGGCAACTCCGGCGGGCCCCTGCTCGACTCCCGGGGCCGGGTCATCGGCATCAACTCGGCCATCCGCTCGGCGGACAGTGGCTCCGCACCGGACAGCGGACAGTCCGGCTCCATAGGCCTCGGCTTCGCCATACCCATCAACCAGGGCAAACGCGTGGCCGAGGAACTGATCAACACCGGGAAGGCGACCCACCCGGTGATCGGCATCACCCTGGACATGGACTACACGGGCGACGGCGCCCGGGTCGCCGCCGAGGGCAGCGAAGGCGGCCCGCCGGTCACCGCGGGCGGACCGGGTGCCAAGGCAGGGATCAAGGCCGGCGACGTCATCACCACGGTCGACGGTCAGCGGGTCCACTCGGGCGAGGAACTGATCGTCAAGACCAGGGCCCACCGTCCCGGCGACCGGCTGGAGCTGACCCTGGAGCGCGACGGCAAGGAACGGACGGTCTCACTCGTCCTCGGCTCCTCCGGCGGCAGCTGAGACGTGATGTCCGGGACGTACAGGACCCAACAAGGCAAACAATTCGGAAAGCGCTCCCACTCCCCGCACTCGGAGGTCTCGGGACAGTACCGGTCGGACAGGATCGCCGGGTACCGTGGATCCGGCCCGGACCACGGCAAGACCCGCACCGACCACCGAGGGCCTACCACCGAGGGCCGAGGACCGAGGACATCGCAAGGAGCTTCAGGTGTTCAATGACATAGGACCACTCGAGCTGGTGACGCTCATCGTCCTCGCCGTGCTCGTCTTCGGTCCGGACAAGCTCCCCAAGGTCATCCAGGACGTGACCCGCACGATCCGGAAGATCCGCGAGTTCTCGGAGAGCGCCAAGCACGACATCCGGGAGGAACTCGGCCCGGAGTTCAAGGACTTCGAGTTCGAGGACCTCAACCCCAAGGCGTTCATCCGCAAGCAGCTGGACAACGAGGACCTGGGGCTCAAGGAGATCCGCAACGGCTTCGACCTGAAGAAGGAGATGGCCGAGGTCACCGACGCCGTCCACAGCCGTGACTCCGACACGTCGTCCTCCGGCGCCGCCGGTTCGTCCGGGGGCCGTATCGACATGACGAAGAAGCCCGAGACCCCCGACCGCGACGACCGTCCGCCCTTCGACGCGGACGCCACCTGAGCGACCCGCGTGACGCGTTTCATACTCCGGTCGGGCTGTGTAGGGCCTGAACAAGGCCCCCGTGCGGCCCATGCGCCGGGCGCTTTCCCTGCTGCTCGCAGCGGTGTGGCTATGCTGCCGAGTTGTTGTGCGGACCGGAAGAGTACGCCCGAAGGGGGGCGGGCCGTTCCGGACCGACTAGAGCGAGGAGGCGTCCGGGCACATGGAGACGACGAGTCCAGGAGTCGCGCAGGCGCCGGCCGCGGAGGACGGACAACAGGTCCCCTCCGCCCGGCGTAACGTCGACGGCTACCTGCGCGCGCCCTTCCCGTGGTACGGCCTCGACGAGGCCTTCACGGGACCGCGCTGGCTGATGCAGGTCGGTACGACGGCCGACGGGGCCGTGGAACACGGGTCGGTCGGGCACGGAGACGAGCCCAAGGTGCGCAACGAGTTCGTGACCGGGGGTGATCAGGAGGCCAAGGAGAAGTTCGCGGTCGTGGTCACCGTCGCGGCGCATCCCTCGCGGCGCACGGCGGACGGTACGGGGCTGCTGGAGGCCACGTCGGTGTCCTCCGCGGCGTGGCTCGCGGGGGTGGGACTGCTGTCCTCCACGTGGCCCGGGCAGATGGACCACTCCCTGCGGGACGACTGGCTGGAGCAGCAGACCGAGACGGCGTGGGTGCTGGCGGACGACCTCGACGGGGCCGACTGGTCGACGTTGTCGTTGCCGGTTGACGGTGTGCCGACGGCGTTCCACTACCGGGAGTCCGAGTTCGGGTGGGTGCTGGCCGGGTCCACCTCGGCCGGGGTTCATGTCGGGGCGTACGGCAGGGGCATGAGTGCGTATGGGCTTGGCTTCGCCGTGGTGAAGGACATCGCCGCTTACGCCTGATCGAAGGGGCGCCGTGGGATATCGGCGCCCCTTCGCCGTAGGGGTTCCCGTGCGCGGGCGGCTGCGGGCCGTCGATGGCTGGCCGCGCAGTTCCCCGCGCCCCTGAAAAGCGCCCCTGAAAAACAGGGCGTTCTAGAACTTGTTCCTCGGAGTGATTCCCAGGGACAGGCCCGACAGGCCGCGCTGGCGGCCGCCCAGCTTGCCCGCGATGGCGCGCAGCGCGGAACCCGCCGGGGAGTCCGGGTCCGTCAGGACGACCGGCTTGCCGTCGTCGCCGCCCTCGCGGAGGCGGACGTCGATGGGGATGTTGCCGAGGACGGGGACGTTGGCGCCGGTCGTGCGGGTCAGGCCGTCGGCGACGACCTGGCCGCCGCCCGTGCCGAAGACGTCGACCATCTCGTCGCAGTGCGGGCAGGGCAGGCCGGACATGTTCTCGACCACGCCGACGATCTTCTGGTGGGTCTGTACGGCGATGGAGCCCGCGCGCTCGGCGACCTCGGCCGCCGCCTGCTGCGGGGTCGTCACGACCAGGATCTCGGCGTTCGGCACCAGCTGGGCGACGGAGATCGCGATGTCGCCGGTGCCGGGCGGCAGGTCCAGGAGGAGGACGTCCAGGTCGCCCCAGTAGACGTCCGCGAGGAACTGCTGCAGGGCGCGGTGGAGCATCGGGCCGCGCCAGACGACCGGGGCGTTGCCCGGGGTGAACATGCCGATGGAGATGACCTTCACGCCGTTCGCCGACGGCGGCATGATCATGTTCTCGACCTGGGTGGGACGGCCGTCGGCGCCGAGCATGCGCGGCACGGAGTGGCCGTAGATGTCGGCGTCCACGACACCGACCTTGAGGCCGTCGGCCGCCATGGCCGCCGCCAGGTTCACCGTCACCGAGGACTTGCCCACACCGCCCTTGCCGGAGGCGACCGCGTAGACGCGGGTGAGGCTGCCCGGCTTGGCGAACGGGACCTCGCGCTCGGTCTGGCCGCCGCGCAGGGCGTTCGCTAGCTCCTTGCGCTGCTCGTCGCTCATCACGTCGAGCGTGACGTCGACGCGGGTGACGCCCTCGACGCCGGAGACCGCGTCGGTCACGCGCTGCGTGATCGTCTCCCGCATCGGACAGCCCGAGACCGTGAGGTACACGGTGACCGCGACCGCCCCGTCCGCGCCGATCTCAACCGACTTGACCATCCCGAGTTCGGTGATGGGCTTGTGGATCTCGGGGTCGTTCACCGTCGCCAGTGCCTCGCGCACCGCGTCTTCCGTAGCCATAGGACGATGGTACGGCGCTGTACCGGTGCGTAGGAAAGCCTGTCAGCGGTCGTCTGCGTCACGTCCCCGTGACCGTTCCGCCGGGAATACGACGGGGTCGTGACGGTGGCCGTTCTGCCGTTCCTCCATCTCCTTGATCGTGTCCTGGAGCTCCGATCTGATCCAGTCGCGGGTGGCGACCTCGCCCAGGCCGATCCGCAGGGCGGCGATCTCGCGGGTCAGGTACTCGGTGTCCGCGATCGACCGCTCGTTCTGCTTGCGGTCCTGCTCCAGATTGACCCGGTCGCGGTCGTCCTGCCGGTTCTGCGCGAGCAGGATCAGCGGGGCGGCGTAGGAGGCCTGGAGCGACAGCATCAGCGTCAGGAAGATGAACGGGTACTCGTCGAAGCGCAGGTCGCGCGGGGCGAGGCTGTTCCAGGCCACCCACAGGACGATGGCGGCCGTCATCCAGACGAGGAACCGGCCCGTGCCGAGGAAGCGCGCGATGCGTTCCGACATCCGCCCGAAGGCCTCGGGGTCGTACTCGGGCAGGAACCGGTGCTTGGGCACACCGGGCTGGTCGAGCCGGGTCGCGCGCGGCCGGCTCGCGGCCGTGGCGCCGGCCGGCGTGCGCTCGCGCAGGGTCTCGCGCTCAGGAACCATCGGTCGGCACCTCCTCGTCCAGATGGAACTCGGTCTCCCGCCAGTCCTCGGGCAGCATGTGGTCCAGGACGTCGTCCACGGTCACCGCGCCCAGCAGCGCCCCCGCCTCGTCGACCACGGGCGCCGCGACCATGTCGTACGTGGCGAAGAACCCGGCGATGGCCGGCAGATCCGCCTCGGGGTCCAGCGGTTGCAGGTCGCTGTCCAGGATCGAGCTGACCAGCGAGGGCGGTGGCTCGCGCAGCAGGCGCTGGAAATGGACCGTGCCCAGGTACTTGCCGGTCGGCGTCTCGTCCGGCGGGCGGCAGACGTAGACCTGGGCGGCGAGGGCGGGGGAGAGGTCGGGCTCGCGGATGCGGGCGAGGGCGTCGGCGACGGAGGCGTCCGGGCGCAGCACGATCGGCTCGGTGGTCATCAGACCGCCCGCGGTGCGTTCCTCGTACGACATCAGGCGTCGCATGTCGGCCGCGTCGCCGGGCTGCATCAGGTTCAGCAGCCGCTCCTGCTCGTCCGTCGGCAGCTCGCCCAGCAGGTCGGCCGCGTCGTCCGGGTCCATGGCCTCCAGGACGTCGGCGGCGCGCTCCTCCTTCAGCTTGCCGAGGATCTCGATCTGGTCGTCCTCCGGCAGCTCCTCCAGGACGTCGGCGAGCCTGTCGTCGTCTAGGGCGGCGGCGACCTCGGCGCGGCGCTTGGGGGAGAGATGGTGCAGGACGTTGGCCAGGTCGGCGGCGCGCAACTGCTCGAACGTGGCGAGCAGGCTCTCGGCGCCCTGCCCCTGCTCCTCCAGGGAGAAGCCGGTGACGGCGGTCCACTCGACGGTCAGCGCCTCCCCCTTGGCCCGCCGGAAGGCACTGCCCTTCCTGCCCTTGCGGACGAAGACCCGGTCGATCTCCCACTCCCGGCGGGCCGGCAGCTGATGCACCGACAGGTCGAGGACGGTGACGTCCTCGCCGGTCTCGGTGAGCGTCACGCGCCGGTCCAGCAGCTCCCCGAAGACCAGCCGCTCGGTGGGCCGCTGCTCGAAGCGCCGGACGTTGAGCACGCCGGTGGTGATGACCTGTCCCGACTGGATGGCGGTGACCCGGGTCATGGGCAGGAAGATGCGGCGGCGGGTGGCGAGTTCGACGACCAGGCCGAGCAGTCTCGGCGGCCGCTGACCCACCCGCAGCATGACGACCAGATCGCGCACCCGCCCCACCTGGTCACCCGCGGGGTCGAAGACGGCGACACCGGAGAGGTGCGATACGAAGATCCGGGGGGCGCCCGCTGCCATGGCCGCGGCTCCTTTTCGTGCGGGGTGTTTCCTGGTGCCTGTCGCTGTGCCTGTCGCTGTGCCGGTCCGTGTATCCGTCTGTTCCGAATTGCCCGCTCGGGTGGGCTTCAGGCTAGCCCGTCCCGATCGGCGGCGCGTCGGCGGGCGGTCCGGACGGACTGGCTCCGACCTGCCCGCACGTGCCCGGTACCCTGCGGTACGCCGTTCAGGTCTCCCCGCAGAGAGGCAGCTCCACCTGTGACTCCGATTCGCCACGGCCGAAGCCGTAGTGCCGTCCTCGCGAGCGCGATGTGCGCGCTGCTCGTGACGGGGACGGTGCTCACCGGCTGCGCGGAGGATCCGAACGAGGGCACCAACGGGGTCGGCAGACTGCCCGCCGGGAAGATCCAGACCAAGACCCGTGCCGCCGCCGAGTCCGCCGGGGCGGTCCGGGTGCACGGCAGCGTCGTCAGCGGAGAGAAGACGTACGCGCTCGACATGCGGCTGAAGGACGACGGCGGCCAGGGATCGGTCACCACCGAGGGGACGACCTTCCAGGTACTGCGCATCGGTGAGCAGCTCTTCGTCAAGGCCGACGCCGAGTTCTGGACTCACGGTGACGGCCAGGGCGAGGGCGGCAAGGGGGACGCGGCGGCGGCCTCCAAGCTCGGCGGAAAGTTCGTGAAGGTGCCGCAGGGCGACCCGGCGTACAAGAAGTTCAGTGGTTTCACGGACAAGGGTGTCCTCCTCGACGGTCTGCTGACCCTGCACGGCACCCTCGCGACGGACGGCCACGAGGAGCAGGCGGGCGTCCGCACCATCCGCATCACGGGTGACAAGGGCTCCGGCGGCGCCCTGGAGGTGTCCCTCGAAGGCAAGCCGTATCCGCTGCGCCTGGAGCGGGCGGGCGGCGCGGGCACGCTCACGTTCTCCGCCTGGGGAGAGGACTTCTCCCTCAGGGAGCCGGAGCGCAACGAGACGGTGGACTACGGCAAGCAGCTGCCGACGTCGTAGGCCCGGGACGTCAGGTCCGTTTGCGCTTCTTCAGCAGCAGGCGGGGCAGCCCCGCCGGAATCGGCCGGCGGGTGATCGCCGGGGACGGCAGGGGCGGCTCGGACAGGGAGCCGTCGGGCAGGGGTGCCGTCGTCCCGGTCGGTTCCAGGCGCAGCACCCGGCACTCGCGGGCCCAGCGGCCTGTCATGGCCTCGCCATCGGGCGCGTTCAGCCGTTTGCCCTTGAGCTCGCCGACCGTCGCGTCCCACGCCTCGGAGCCCGGCGCGAGCTCGGTGACCAGGGCCGTCCAGGAGACCAGCCGGCCTCCCTTGTCCTTGCTGCGGACCGTCACCCTGGCCTCGGCGCCGTCGTCGAGGCCAGGCAGCGGCTGCTCGCCCGGCCCGTCGCCGATCAGGCACGCGGCACCCTCGTGCCACACGTGCCAGAGCGCACGCGCCGGGCCGTCCGGGCCCTGGACCCAGACGAGGCCGGACTTCTTGGTGGCCTCCTCGATCAGGGCCTGGTCGAGCAGGTCGTTCGTCATGGGCCCCAGCCTATCCAGGCCGCTCACAGCCACCCGTTCCGCTTCAGCGTGCGGTGGATGCCCAGGCAGATGACCACGGTGATACCCATGATCACCGGGTAGCCGTACCGCCAGTGCAGCTCCGGCATGTGGTCGAAGTTCATGCCGTAGACGCCGCAGACCATCGTCGGTACGGCGATGATGGCCGCCCAGGAGGTGATCTTCCGCATGTCCTCGTTCTGCGCCACGGACGCCTGCGCGAGGTTGGCCTGGAGGATGGAGTTGAGCAGCTCGTCGAAGCCGAGGACCTGCTCCTGGACCCGGGCCAGGTGGTCGGCGACGTCCCGGAAGTACTTCTGGATGTCCGGGTCGATCAGCCGCATCGGCCGCTCGCTCAGCAGCTGCATGGGCCGCAGCAGCGGCGACACGGCCCGCTTGAACTCCAGTACCTCGCGCTTGAGCTGGTAGATCCGGCCGGCGTCCGAACCGCGCGGCGAGCCCTTGCGCCCCGGGGAGAACACCTCGGTCTCGACCTCGTCGATGTCGTCCTGCACCGCGTCGGCGACCGCGATGTAGCCGTCGACGACGTGGTCGGCGATGGCGTGCAGCACGGCCGAGGGGCCCTTGGCGAGCAGCTCGGGGTCGTCCTGGAGGCGGTGCCTGAGGGCCCGCAGGGAACCCTGCCCGCCGTGCCGGACGGTGATGAAGAAGTCCCGTCCGGTGAAGCACATGACCTCGCCGGTCTCGACGACCTCGCTGTTGGCGTCGAGCTGGTCGTGCTCCACGTAGTGGATGGTCTTGAAGACGGTGAAGAGCGAGTCGTCGTAGCGCTCCAGCTTGGGCCGCTGGTGGGCCTGGACGGCGTCCTCCACGGCCAGCGGGTGCAGCCCGAACTCACCGGCGATGCCGGAGAATTCGGCCTCCGTCGGCTCGTGCAGGCCGATCCAGACGAAGCCTCCGTCGCGGCGTACCAGGCGCACCGCCTCGTGCGGCGTGAGCGGGGTCTCGGTCTCGACGCGGCGGCCGTCCCGGTAGATGGCGCAGTCGACCACGGCGGTGGCCGTCGCCGGGCTGCGGGTGGCGTCGTACGTGCCACCGTCCTTGCGCAGCGAGACGCGGGACGGGCGGACCACGGCGCGCAGGTCGCGAATCATCGACATGGCGGGCTCCTTCGCGGGGAGGGCAACGAAAGGCGCCGGCGACGACGGGTGGAACTACCCGGAATGAGGACGTAGAGACTGCGGATGTTTGGCACGTCCACAAAGCGGGGAGCACCGCACCGTCGCGGTGGCGGGCTTCGTTACTGATTCAGCTACTGAGGCAGATCAGGAAAAACGAAACGAAGCGCTCTTCCGCGGTGAAGCGAGTGCGAGAGGTGGCGGCCGGCCAGAGAGACAGAGCGGCTACATCAGCGGCGGGAGAGCGTGGTGCTACTGCACGGTCGACTTCGATCCATTGCAGCCCCACCTCCTCCGGCCGGTCCCTCGTAAGGGAGATCCATCGGCGTCGGGGCTTGATCGCGACGCTTCTGCGTGCTGCCCCGAACCACCGGGCAAGAGTAGCAGCCGACAAAACTGTCAAGGTGCTCCTTTGCCCGCTACTGACGAGTTCTATGCTCACCGCATGGCTGATGTTCTTCCTCTGGTCGAGGCCCGGTTGCGTAGCGCGCTGGGCGAACCGGACGCGCGCGCGGCAGTGACGTTCCTCGGTACGGACCGCATCGAGGTGCTGCGTTTCCAGGAGGGCGACATCGCCCGCTACGCCACGCTCGGCATGTCCGCGCAGCCGATGACGGAGCCCACGGCGACGGTCGCCGACCCGGTCAAGGGGCCGCGCGCGGAGCTGGTCCTGTCGGTCCGCGCGGGGCTCGCCGAGACGGACAAGGTGCTCCGTCCGCTCGCCGTTCTCGCCGCGTCTCCGCAGGTGGAGGGGCTGATCGTGGCCCCCGGCGCCTCCCTCGACGTCGGTGAGCCGCTGTGGCCCGGAGCCCCCTTCACCTCGGTCCTGGTCGCCGAGCCGGGCGGCCTGGTCGAGGACCTGGAGCTCGACGAACCCCTCGACCCCGTACGGTTCCTGCCGCTGCTGCCGATGACCCCGAACGAGGCCGCCTGGAAGCGGGTGCACGGCGCCCAGGCGCTCCAGGAGCGGTGGCTGAACCAGGGGACGGACCTCCGGGATCCGTCCCGGAAGTCCGTCCCGCTGGAGTGAGCCTGAGTGAGGTCTGAGTGAGGAACCTCACCAACCCATGGCCGAAAAGCATCAGTTGGCTCAGCCGGCTGAGTCGGCGAACACGGTGACGCTGTCCTCGGTCGCGTGCTTCGGCTCCAGTTCCTCGGCCTCGTGGGTGAGGGCCTTGCGGCGTACGACCACGACCGCGGCACCCAGTACGGCCGTGACGGCCGCGACCACGAACGGGATGTGGAGATCGGTCCACTCCTCGATCCTCGGTGCGAAGAACGGGGCGG
The DNA here is from genome assembly GCF_042957035.1 of Streptomyces sp. NPDC008137. NCBI lineage: Bacteria > Bacillati > Actinomycetota > Actinomycetes > Kitasatosporales > Streptomycetaceae > Streptomyces > Streptomyces sp. NPDC008137. The sequence goes on from NZ_JBIBHN010000003.1 coordinate 459,202, forward strand.
CCGCCGCCGCGAACCAGCGCACGAAGTTGTAGCCCGCGCTCGCCACCGGCCGGGGCGCGTCCGAGACGCCGAGCGCCAGCTCCGTGTAGACGGTGTTGTTCACGCCGATGAAGGCACCGGACAGGATCGTGCAGACGACGGCCGTGGTGTGGTCGCCGTAGCCGAGTACGAGCACGTCGGCCGCGAGCAGTACCAGGGAACCGCCGAGCACCCTCAGCGAGCCGAACCGCTTCTGCAGGCGGGGCGCCACGATCACCGAGAACACGGCGAGCAGCACACCCCAGGCGAAGAACACCGCGCCCGACCGGTACGGGCTCATGTTCAGCACGAACGGGGTGAAGGCCAGCACGGTGAAGAACGTGTAGTTGTAGAAGAACGCCGAGATCGCCGCGGAGGCGAGGCCGCCGTGGCCGAGGGCCTTGAGCGGGTCCAGGAGCGAGGTCTTGCGGGCCGGCTTCGGCTGCTCCCTCAGGAACACCGCGATGCACAGGAAGCCGACGGCCATCAGGAAGGCCGTGCCGAAGAACGGGTAGCGCCAGCTGGCGTCGCCGAGCAGGGCGCCCAGCAGCGGACCGCAGGCCATGCCGAGGCCGAGGGCCGACTCGTACAGCAGGATCGCCGCCGCGCTGCCGCCCGCCGCCGCTCCGACGATGACCGCGAGGGCCGTCGAGACGAACAGCGCGTTGCCGAGGCCCCAGCCGGCCCGGAATCCGACCAGCTCGCCGACGGATCCGGAGGTGCCCGACAGTCCTGCGAAGACCACGACCAGGGCGAGGCCGAGCAGCAGGGTCTTCCTGCCGCCGATGCGGCTGGAGACGAAGCCGGTGACCAGCATCGCGATCGCGGTGATGAGGAAGTACGAGGTGAACAGCAGGGAGACCTGGCCGGCCGAGGCGTTCAGGCCCGAGGCGATGGACGGCAGGATCGGGTCGACGAGTCCGATGCCCATGAAGGCGACGACCGACGCTCCGGCGGTCGCCCACACGGACTTGGGCTGCTTGAGGAGGCCGCCCGCTCCGGCGTCGAAGGGGTCCATTGCTTGCTCCCTTTCCCGAGACGAGGTAGTTGGTATATACACATACTAAGTTAGTCATGCTAACTAATGCAAGCTGCATCTAGTTCAGGGGTGAAGGGTTCCGTCCGGTTGGGTGATCGTCCTTGACGCGGCGGGGCGGGGGTAGGACCGTGGGGCCCTATGAGGGGCGAACCCAGTTGCCCGAAGTGCGGTGGCCGGGTCAGGGCTCCCGGCCTCTTCTCCGACTCCTGGCAGTGCGATGTGCACGGCACCGTCCATCCGGTGCAGCCCGTGATACCGCCGAGCGTCGACGCCCTCAACGTCGTGGTGCACCGGACTCAGGTGCCGGTGTGGATGCCCTGGCCGCTGCCGGTCGGCTGGCTTTTCACGGGCGTGGCCTGTGCGGGCGACGATCGTACGGGCGGCCGCGCCACGGCCGTGGCCTGCACGGGACCCGGGCCGCTCGGCGGGATGGGCGAGCTGATCCTGGTGGCCGAGGAGTTGGGTGTCGGCCTCGGTGCGCGGTACGCGGGTATCGACGGTCCGGACCCGGGGCCGTCCATGGATGTCGGCAAGCCGGCTCACGCGAAGGTGCTCGCCGCGGGGCGGCCGACGCCGCTGTGGCATGTCTCCGGCGCGCCGGGCGATCGAGCCGTTTTCGCCGGTGAGGCGCTCGGGATGTGGCTGTGGGCGGTGGTCTGGCCCGAGCAGTCGGGGTTGCTGATGTACGACGAGCTGGTGCTGGCGGATGTGCGGGACGCGGGGGCGGAGGTGGAGTTGGTGCCGTGCGGGGCGTTGTCGCCGCGCTTGCTTCAGCCGTAGCGCCTCGGGGTGGGGGGCTCGGGTGCGCGGGCGGCTGCGGGTGGGTTGTGGCTGGTCGCGCAGTTCCCCGCGCCCCTGAAGGCTGTTGGTGTAGGGGGCGCTTTGGGGATTTGGGTGTGACATCGGACGTTGAAAATCCGGTTATCCTTGAGCAGCCCTGTTCGTCCGTCGGTGTCTGGAGTCCGTGTCGTGCGTATCGATCTGCACACCCACTCCACCGCTTCCGATGGCACGGACACCCCGGCCGAGCTGGTGCGTAAGGCCGCCGCGGCCGGGCTGGACGTCGTCGCGCTCACCGATCACGACACCACTCGCGGGCACGCCGAGGCGATCGCCGCGCTGCCCGAGGGGCTGGCGCTGGTCACCGGGGCCGAGCTCTCCTGCCGGCTCGACGGCATCAGCATGCACATGCTCGCCTACCTCTTCGACGCCGAGGAGCCGGCGCTGCTCGCCGAGCGTGAGCTGGTCCGGGACGACCGGGTGCCCCGGGCCCAGGGCATGATCGCCAAGCTTCAGGCGCTGGGCGTGCCCGTGACCTGGGAGCAGGTGGCGCGGATCGCCGGTGACGGGTCCGTCGGGCGTCCGCATGTCGCGACCGCGCTCGTCGAGCTGGGTGTAGTGCCGACCGTGAACGACGCCTTCAGCCCGGACTGGCTGGCCGACGGCGGCCGGGCCTTCGTCGAGAAGCACGAGACCGATCCCTTCGAGGCGATCCGGCTGGTCAAGGCCGCGGGCGGGGTCGCCGTGTTCGCGCACCCCGGGGCGAGCAAGCGGGGTCGTACGGTGCCGGAGGCCGCGATCGCCGAGATGGCGGCGGCCGGGCTGGACGGTGTCGAGGTCGACCACATGGAGCACGACGCGGACACGCGGGCGCGGCTGCGGGGGCTGGCGAAGGAGCTGGGGCTCCTGGTGACCGGGTCCTCGGACTATCACGGCAGCCGGAAGACGTGTGTGCTCGGGGAGTACACGACGGATCCCGAGGTGTACGGGGAGATCACTCGGCGGGCCTTCGGGGCGTTTCCCGTGCCGGGGGCCGGCGGAGCTGTCTGAGGTCTCTCTCCTGTAGGTCCGTTCTCAGGCACTCGGCGCTGTCCGCTGTGCCCACCCGTTCCGCCGTGAAGGCCATCACTCATGTTCGAACTCGCCGTCTTCGGCTCCCTCTTCCTCACCCTCTTCGTCATCATGGATCCCCCCGGGATCACCCCGATCTTCCTCGCGCTCACCGCCGGCCGGCCCGCCAAGGTGCAGAAACGGATGGCCTTCCAGGCCGTCTGTGTCGCCGGTGGGGTGATCACCGTGTTCGGGCTGCTCGGGCACCAGATCCTCGACTACCTGCATGTCTCCGTGCCCGCGCTGATGATCGCGGGTGGGCTGCTGCTTCTGCTGATCGCGCTCGATCTGCTCACCGGGAAGACCGACGAGCCGAAGCAGACCAAGGACGTCAACGTCGCCCTGGTGCCGCTGGGCATGCCGCTGCTGGCCGGGCCGGGGGCGATCGTGTCGGTCATCCTCGCCGTGCAGAAGGCGCACAGCGTCGCCGCGCAGGTGTCCGTGTGGGCGGCGATCCTCGCCATCCATGTCGTGCTGTGGCTGGTGATGCGCTACTCGCTGGTGATCATCCGGATCATCAAGGACGGCGGTGTGGTCCTGGTGACACGGCTCGCGGGCATGATGCTGTCCGCGATCGCCGTGCAGCAGATCATCAACGGCGTCACACAGGTGATCCAGGGCAGCTGACCGGACGTCTCACGTCCGGCCGAGCACCGAGCCGATCGCACCCGCCGAACCCTCGTGTGCGAGGTACTCGTCGATCTTGTGCGCACGGTCGCGGCCGTTGGGGACGGCGAGCTGGGTGAGCTTGCCCCAGCGCTCGTCCTCCAACGGGCAGCCGATGGCCACCCCGTCGGTGGGGCACCAGACATTGACCCAGTCACGCACCCGGGGCGGCCGGTGCGGGCCGCGGGCGAGGAGCCGTTCGTTGACGCCGTCCAGGCCGAGCGGGCTGCCCGCAGTGACGAGCAGGACCGGGTCGAGGCCGTCCGGCAGCCGGGTCAGCAGGTCCAGGCCGACGACCGTGCCCAGGCTGTGCGTGACCAGCACCAGTTCGCCGGTGCTGGGCATGGTCTCCATGACGCTGTCCAGTACGGACTGCCGTACGGCGCTGTCGCCGAGGTACAGGTCGACGTCCCGCAGGAACGTGGCGATGGTCCACTCGTCCAGGTCGGACCGTGCGGCCAGCCAGCTGAGCGGCCGGTGCAGCGTCCCGACCAGGCCCGCCCCGAAGCCCTCGGTGGTCGCCGGGCCGTTCCGCGGCATGCCGGCCCGGGCGGCCGCCTCGAAGAGCAGCCGGTCGTAGGAACCGGTCGGCGACTTCGCGGCGAAGATCTCGGCGGCAGCGGCGGCGCTCACCTCGTCCAGGCCGATGGCCTCGGCCGTGCTCTCCGTGCCGGTCACGAGGTTGTGCAGTTTCGTGCCGTAGAAGGGGAACCACACGTCGCGCGGGTCGATCGGGGGCAGGGACGCGAGGGTGAGTCCGCGGTTCAGGCCCGCCGTCCATTCCCGGCGGAGGAACTCGGGATCCTTGCCGTGCTGGTCCCTGCCGTGCAGGAAGACCAGGTGGCGGCGGCCGCCGAAGGCGGTACTCCGGGCCGGGCGTCCGGTCTTGGGCTGCTGGGCATCGCTCCCGCTCTCCGTTGCCGGAGTGAGGGAGACCGGTGGAGGAGTGCTGCCGGGGAGCGCCGACGCGGTGAGCGCGGCCGTGTTCTGGTCCAGCCCCGAGTCCGGGCCCATCTCGGTCAGCAGGGCGCGCCGTGCCGAATCGAGGTCCAGCCGGGCCAGGTGCTTGAGGATCGAGCTGATGCGGACGCCCTCGTTGGCGACCCACTCGATCGCGTCGTCGCCGTCTCCCTCGCGCCAGGGCTGCCCGTCCCTGCGCAGGACGCGGCCCTGGCGGTCTTTCTTCGGCACGCCGCTGTGGTGCAGGGCCACGACCTCCCACTGGTCGTTGAAGACCGGGGAGCCGGAGTTGCCGGGGCGCGTGTCGGTCCGGTAGTGGACGAAGTCGTCGAGCCGTACCAAGACCGCGTTGTCGCGCAGAACGATCTCCTTGAGGCGCCCGTCCGGGTGACCGATGATGTTCACCTTCTCGCCCAGCACCAGCTTGCCGATCTGCACACTGAGCCGGTTCCAGCCGAAGATCTCGCCCGGCGGGCGGCCGTCCGGGGCGGGGGTGACCGCGACGAGGGCGAAGTCCAGCCGTCTGTCCGCGGCGAAGAAGGTCCCGGGGTCGAGCTCCATGCGGACGGCGGTGTCGGGCACGTTGTCGACTGTGACCTGGGCGTTGAACTCGGCGAAGCACCGGCGGGCGAAGCTTTCGTCGGGCAGCACGTGGTGGTTGGTCAGCATCAGCCGCGGCGACACCAGGAAGCCGGTGCCGTGCGGAAGCTCACGGCCGTCGCGGCGCAGGGTGATCCGGGCGACCGAGGACCCGGCCCTGACCCCGCGCGGCAGGAAGCTCCAGGCCTGGAGCTCGTTGGACAGGTCGATGATGCGTTCGTTGGTGTCGGGCAGGTCCATGGCCTCGCCATGGATGTCCGCCACGACCGCCGAGGGCGACAGACCGCCCCGCTCGAGAATCCGGCCGGCGCGCACGGCGAGCGCGTCCGGGGCGTCCGGGAACCGCACGCCCGCAGCCAGCCTGGACTCGATCCGCTCACGCTCCGCGGTGGAGTCGTCGTACCGCCGCGCGGCCTCGGCCGCGGCCTGTTCCCGCAGCTCCCCGTTCGACCGGCCCGCCTCGTCCATGCGTCCCACCGTCCTGTCCGCTCTCGCTGGGCCCCTCAGCCAGTACGCCCCCGGTCACAGCGGTCCGCAACAGCGACAGCCCCCGCGCGGCCGGTGCCGGGCGGGGGCTGTCGAAGTGGGGGAGAGCTGCGCGCGTTATGAGGCCGTGGTCCCGGCCGGGCGGATCCAGAGGCGCTGCCCGGTGGCGGCGGCCTGCTGAACGATCCGGTTGACGGAGGCGGCGTCCACGACGGTCGTGTCCACGGGCGTGCCGTCGACATCGTCGAGGTGCATGATTTCGAAGCGCAAGGGCTTCTCCCTTCGTCTGGTCATCCTCCTGAGGAGAACTACTCGGTGTGGCGGCCCACGAGGCTTCGGTGCCCGGTGTTCCGTATGGGTCAACAGAACAGCGTGGATGAAACATTCCCTACGCTAAGGAAATTTTTCGAACGGCTAATTACCGAGCCGTAAGAGTGTCGTTACGGGACCGACCGGGACCAGTTGTGTTCGCAGCGTGACCGCCGGGACACGGGACAATGGAAGTGATGAACGACGACCTCGCGGCCCTGAGCGCCCGCATCGACCGCACCAACGAGCTGCTCCAGCGCATGCTCGCCGAGGTGGCGAAGACACCCTCGACCCATGCGATCTTCGTCGATGCCGGGTACCTCTACGCGGCCGCGGGGCGGCTCGTCGCCGGTACGGAGGACCGCCGCGCCTTCGATCTGGACGCCGAGGGCCTGATCGACGCGCTCATCGACAAGGCCCGCACGATCTTCGCGGACAGCAGGCTGCTGCGGGTCTACTGGTACGACGGCGCCCGCCGCCGCATCCACACGGCGGAGCAGCAGACCATCGCGGAGCTGCCGGACGTGAAGGTGCGCCTCGGCAACCTGAACGCCAACAACCAGCAGAAGGGCGTCGACTCGCTCATCCGCTCCGACCTGGAGTCACTCGCCCGGCACCGCGCCATCAGCGACGCCGCCCTGCTCGGCGGCGACGAGGACCTGGTGTCGGCGGTGGAAGCGGCGCAGGGCTACGGCGCCCGCGTCCACCTGTGGGGCATCGAGGCGCCGGAGGGCCGCAACCAGGCGGAGCCCCTGCTCTGGGAGGTCGACAGCCAGCGCACCCTCGACCTCGACTTCTTCAAGCCGTACGTCTCCCGCCGCACGGGCGCCGCCTACGAGGCGACCACAGGCCGGCCGACCCGCGAGGACGTGCGCTTCGTGGGAGCCCAGATCGCGGCGAAGTGGCTGGCGGCACGCGGCCGGGACACGCTGGGGGAGCTGCTGCACGGCCACCCCTATCTGCCCGGTTCGGTCGACCAGGACCTGCTCGTGGAGGCGGAGGGCCTGTTGCAGTACTCGCTGCGCGGGCAGGCCGACCTGCGGCGCGCCCTGCGGGACGGGTTCTGGGAGCATCTGCGGGCGCAGTACTAAAGGGTGTTGCAGAAGGCTTGGTGGCGGGCATGGCTGAGCAACGCCTGACGTGCTGTTTCACCCGGCTAGGGCGAGGTTGTGCATGGTGGCGACGGCCTGGACGGCGTGATGGAGGCCGTCTCCTTTCTGGCGGCAGTCGCGGAGGATCTTCCAGTTCTTCATCCGGGCGAACGTGTGCTCGACGCGGGCACGCACGCGCCGGTGCTCGGCATTGTCTTCCTCCTG